>CACYCI010000015.1 GCA_902772845.1 uncultured Ruminococcus sp. | reverse complement strand
GCAAAAACATCAACGAACAGTTGATCCTGGAAGCCGCCGACAAGATCGTGGCGTCCGGGCTGAAGGACTGCGGCTACGAATACGTCGTGATCGACGACTGCTGGTCGCTCAAAGAACGCGACGCGAACGGTAAACTGGTCGCCGATCCCGAAAAGTTCCCCCACGGCATGAAAGCCGTTGCGGATTACGTCCATTCCAAGGGGCTCAAATTCGGTATGTATTCCTGCTCCGGCACTCTCACGTGCGCGGGCTATCCTTCTTCTTTCCAGTATGAATTCATAGACGCCGCCACCTTTGCCGAATGGGGCGTTGACTTTTTGAAATACGACTATTGCTTCAAGCCCAGAAGCGTCACCGGCGATCTGCTTTACAAGCGCATGGGCATGGCGCTCGCCAACTGCGGAAGAGATATTCTGTTTTCGGCGTGCAGCTGGGGCGCTGACGAGACTCACAAATGGATAAAGACCACCGGAGCGCATATGTGGCGTTCCACCGGCGACATAAACGACAGCTGGCAGAGCATAAAAGATCTTTACGACAAGCAGGTCGCGCTGCAGCCGTATAACGGCAAGGGCTGTTTCAACGATATGGATATGCTGGTAGTGGGCATGAACGGCAAGGGCAACGTCGGCTTAAAGGGCTGCACCACCGAAGAATACCGCACTCATTTTTCCATGTGGGCCTTCTTCAATTCCCCGCTGATGATCGGCTGCGACATACGCGATATGACTCCCGAAACCAAAGAGATACTCACCAAGAAAGAAATAATCGCCATCAATCAGGACGGCGCACAGCGCCAGCCGTTCCCCATTTGCGAATACTGGGGGACCACCGCCTGGTGCAAGCAGCTTGAGGGCGGCGATCTCGCTGTAGCAATTTTCGACCTGCAGGAATACGACATCACCCCGTTCTTCATCTTTGCGGATATGGGGCTCGACCGTTCCTGCGGCGTCCGGCTCGAGATCACGGATCTTTGGACCGGCGAAAACTACGGTGTCTTCCGCGACCAGTTCAGGTCGCCCAAGATACTTCACCCGCACGAATGCATGATGCTCAGGTGCAAGATAGTGCATGAATGACGCGCCCGAATGTATAAAATGCGGTGCAAAGCTCGGCAAAGACGATATCGGCGCGCATAAAAAGCTGGTAGACCGCGGAGCGACTGAATTCATGTGCATAAGGTGTCTTGCCGCGCATTTTGACGTCACGGAAGAAGCGATCCGCAAAAAGATCGAAGATTTCCGCGCTCAGGGGTGCCTGCTTTTCAGATAAAGCCGTATACTGTTATAAACGTAATTCCTGTTTTCGGAGTTGATAGATATGAACAACAAACACGATTTTGACCTTGCCGTTGCCGACGCCGCGCAAAAGCTTTCGCAGCGCAGCGAAAAGCAGGCGGTGACGATAAACCGCTCCGGGTTGAAGGCGCAGGTGGAAACGCTGCTCAAACTTTTGCGCAGCGCAATGTATCCGCGCATTTTCGGCGATTGCTCGCGCGAGGATTATTATATCTGCGACGATATCCGTATAACTCTTCACCGCGCCGCGCTGCTTTTGTACGATATCCTTTGCGACCTTGACCCCGACAAGGACACCGAAAAAGCCAATTCGCTGGTGAACGAATTCATCGCCGGGCTCGACGGCATCTGCGCGTTGACCGAAACCGACGTGCGCGCCGCTTACGAAGGCGACCCGGCAGCCCGCAGCGAGACCGAGATCATGCTGGCATACCCCGCTTTTGAAGCCATAAGCATTTACCGCATTGCTCACCGTCTTTATCTGCTGGGCGCCGAGCTGATAGCCCGTATGATGACAGAATACGCTCACCGGCTGACCGGGATCGACATACACCCCGGTGCCGAGATAGGCGAATACTTCTTTATAGATCACGGCACGGGCGTTGTCATAGGCGAGACCTGCACGATCAAAGACCACGTCAAGCTGTATCAGGGCGTGACTCTGGGAGCTCTGAGCTTTAAGCTGGACGAAAACGGAAACCCGATAAAGGGCATAAAACGCCACCCGGATATAGGCAGCCACGTTATTATTTACGCCGGCGCCACAATACTCGGCGGCGATACCGTTATAGGAGACAACAGCGTTGTCGGAAGTAATGCGTGGATCACCCATTCTATCCCCGCCGGAAGCAAGATCTTTTACACCAGACAAGACTGACTGACGTTATGGCATAACAAAAAACCGGTCCCTGCGCCGTGCGCGGGTACCGGTTTTGTTTTTTTATTATATTTTTACGTTGAACTGAGCGCCGCATTTGGGGCAGCGCACGCCGTGTTCGCCCTTGACACGTTTAAATCTGAGCTGTGCTTTGCATTCGGGGCATTTCATATAAACGTGCGTCTTTCTGTCTTTGATACGGTTCTTTATGCGCGCAAAGAACTGCTTGACCTTGTTCCAGCCGGAAAGGAACGCTTTATTTTCGCGCAAGCGGGTCTGTATCTTGCGTGAAAGCATGCGGTAGACCGCCCAAAGCATAACGGCGACTTCGAGCGCGAATACTACCGGCGAATGCGCGAACATATTTATGATCGAAAGCACGAGCACCGTTATGACAAGCGCGGTGTTGAGCTGGTCGGAGCCGTAACGCCCCTGCATGAACTGACGTAGCTTTGCGAACATTTCAACCCTCCGTGCAGACTGCCGTCCCGATGCGCTCGCCTATATGCACCTCGGTCTCGATCCCCTCGCCGGAATTGAGCACGATGTCTTTATCCAGAACGGCGGCGCCGGCGCGGAGCACCACTACCACGGTCGATCCGCCGAATTCGAACATGCCCTTTTCTTCTCCGCGAGTGAAAGCGCATTCGCCGGAATGGTTGTTTATCTTGCCGACGAGCATTGCGCCGATCTCGGCCTGTATGGCTTTTCCGAAGCTTTTTGTATTCATCACGGTGTATTCGCGGCAGTTCTGTTTATAATAGTTGTACCTGCCGAGCGAGACAGGTTTAACGGTGTGGAGAACGCCTTTTATGTAGATGTTTTCGCCTTTGGTGCCGGTATCAAAATAGCAGTAGCGGTGATAATTATCCACCGAAAGGCGAAAAACGAGCATAAGTCCGCCGACGAATTCAGCCGCGAGCGTTTCGTTTTTAAGAAATTCCGCCAGACTGTACGGTGCGCCTTTTATATAGAATACGCTGTCGCCGTCTATTTTATACGCGGTGAGTTTGGAATCGCACGGGGCTATGAGCGCGTCGGGGTCCATGCAGATGTGCATATTCTCTTCCTTGAGGCGCCGCGTAAAAAAATCGTTATAGCTTTTATAATCGCAGTCTTCGTACAAAGACATATCGATATTGTTTTCTTTTACGAACTTTTCTATGCGCTTGACAGAAAAACGCGAATTCATATACCGGCCGACTATTTTTGCGGCAAACGGTTTGTTCACGGCTTTAAGGCAGATCCTGCCGAAAGCGTTGTTGTAAAAGAAATCCAGCGCTTTATCGTCGGATGAAGAAACGTATTCTTCGCCCGCCCTGCTTCTTACGATAGAATCCATTTTATTTGTCCTTTTTCTTGACCAGCGAAAGCCGCATGTGGTTGATCATCACCACAACGGCGGAAAGCAGTAATCCGAAATAATAGTTTGCAAAGCGAATGAGTATCATTGCGCCGGTGGCTTTTTCGGGCCCGAAAGTGTTGCGGTACATCATGATGATGGCCGCCTCGTTGGCGCCCATACCGCCGGGCAGCGGCAGAGAATCCACCGCCAGGGCGATAAACGCCTGAACGGCGACAAAGTAGAAATAGGAATAATCGTTCTGCCCGAACGAGCGGTATACCAGAAACGCGACCGAGAAAAACGCAAGGCGCATAAAGAAAACAATAAGGAAAAGCTCAAGCATAAAAAGTTTATGCCCTTTTATATCCTCCGCGGCCTGCCTGTATTCGGTGGTGAACCTGTAGTAGGAATCCTGAGCTTTGTCAAGATCTTTGATCAGGCGCAGTTTGGAACCGATACGGATAATGAACCTGCCTATAGCGAACGTGAGCTTTTGGTAAAACATGGTGACTATGGCGAGCGCTATCATGCCGATGCAGATGATAAGCCCGAAAAACCAAAGCGCTATAAACAGCGTGCCGCCTGCGAACCAAACGTCATGGAAGAAGATGAGCGACCCCAAATTGAGCACTAGCAGCACCACTTTAAAAAGCACGGTGAGCAGGACTGTGGAAAGAGTGGCGGCGGAAGCCGGCACTTTGTCGCGGGTCATGTAATACACTACCATCGGCTGCCCGCCAGTAGCCGACGGAGTTATAGCGGAAAAATAAAAATCCGCGCAGCCGTATACGATCCCCTTCAGCATGCCGGTCTTTACGCCCTTGAACCTTAGCGTTTCGCGGCAGAAAAAGCCGTAAAGGACGAAATATACGATTATCATAGAAAAAGCCGCGAATATAAAACGCCAGTCTGCAGATTTTATGATATCGTATACCTTGCCGAGTTCTATTTTACGGAATATTATGAAATATGTCAGCACAAAAAGCAGGATCAGGAATATTATTCCAAAGATCAAATTCCGCTTTCTTTTGGTTTTATCCATGAATTGCTCCGTCAAAATATTATCACTTTATTATATCCATATTTACAGTTATTGTCAATACGTATTTTTTTGTGAATTTTTCGCTGTTCGCTTGACATATTGAAAAAAATATATATTATTATATGTGTAGAAATATATACCTTTTTATAAGGAGATTTATGCTTTGCGGCTGAAGAAGATGCTCGTTCCCGAGGCAATGTACAACGACATATACGAAATAACAGCCGACGATCTGGTCTTGCGGAACAAGAAGGGCGTTATCTTCGACATAGACAACACGGTAGCCCCGTATGAAATAGCCACGCCGACTTTTGAAATGAAAGAGTATTTTTCGAGTCTGGTGAACGCGGGTCTGAAGATCGCTTTCGTTTCCAACAATAAACACGACCGGGCGCGTGTTTTTACAGCCGAACTCGGCTTTTTCTTCGTCTCTGACGCTTCAAAGCCGTCGCCCAAGGGGATATTGAGGTGTATAGACCATCTTGAATGCAGCAAGGAAGAGGCGCTGCTGGTGGGAGATCAGATATTCACCGACTGCCTCGCGGCTCACCGCGCGGGCATAGAATGCTTCCTTGTAAAGCCCATAAAAGACAAACCCACGCTGTTTTTCCGCATAAAGCGCCGGCTGGAAAAACCGTTTATAAAGATCTACAACGCGCGCAAAGCCAAAAAAGCGGAAAAAGAAAAGGAACGGTCCAATGAAAAGAACTGAATTCGGCCCCGCCGGGAACTCGCTTTCGTTTTACGCCGACGGGAAAAAGAGTACGATACAGGCGTTCGAATGGCTGAAGCAAAAAGGCCTTGACGCATACGAATATCAGGGCGGGAAAGGCATTTACGCTTCTGACGACACGCTGCGGGCAATAGGCGCAGAGGCGGCGAAGCAGGGCGTCAGCGTTTCGCTTCACGCGCCTTATTATATTTCCCTTTCTTCTGCAGAAGAAGAAAAACGCAATAACAGCGTCGGTTACATAACGCGTTCGGCATCCGCCTGCGAACTTTTGGGGGCGCGTATATTCGTTGTGCATTCGGGGTCAGCGGGCGGCGCCGACCGCGAGGAGGCCATGAAACGCGCCGAAAGCACGCTTTATTCCGCAGCCATGGCGCTGGAAGAGGGCGGATATACCGCTTACGCGGGGCTGGAGACCATGGGCAAGATAAACCAGCTCGGTACGCTCGAAGAAGTCATACGGCTTTGCCGAGTGAGCGAAAAGCATTTCCGCCCGGTAGTCGATTTCGGTCATTTGAACGCGCGCACGCAGGGCGGGCTGAAAAACGCAGACGATTTCAAGCGCATTTTCGAAACGGTGTCCGCCTGCCTCGGCGCCGACCGTGCCGAAACGCTTCACTGCCATTTTTCCAAGATAGAATATACAAAAATGGGCGAAAAAAAGCATCTGACATTTGAAGACGAAATATACGGTCCGTCTTACGAGCAGTTCCTGCAGGCGGCGGCGGCTTTGGGAGTACACCCCACGGTCATTTGCGAATCCGACGGTACTATGGCGGAAGACGCGCTTACAATGAAAAAGTATTATGAAAAGCAGATCGAAAACTCTTAAAAAGGCGCTCATTTGCGTCGGCGCTGCGGTCGCTGCCCTGGTGATCTTCGTCGCCGCCGCAAATCTTACGGTAATACTTTCGGCAAAGTCGCGCATCATTACGCAGGATTCCGCCTCTTCGCTCGGCTCAGACTGCATTCTCGTACTCGGCGCCAAGACGGAAGGCGACAAGCCTTCCGGAGTGCTGAAAGACCGGCTTGACGTTGCGATAGAGCTCTATTTCGCCGGAGCGGCGCCGAAGCTGCTGATGTCAGGCGACCACGGCACTACCGAGTACGACGAACCGTACGTTATGAAAAAGTACGCGCTTGAGCACGGTGTGCCTTCCTGTGATATTTTCTGCGACCACGCGGGTTTTAATACCTACGATTCGCTCGCACGCGCAAAAAAAGTGTTCGGGTGCGAAAAAGTCATAGCGGTCACGCAAGGGTTCCACATTTACCGCACTGTATTTTTGGGCAAAGCGGTGGGGCTGGACATTTACGGCGTCAAAAGCGACCGCAGCAGCTATTATTTTTCCAACCACGTGCGCGAAGCGCTGGCGCGCGTAAAGGCGGTGTTCAGCGCCGTATTCAAGCCGGATCCTAAATATCTGGGCGATACGATCCCCATCAGCGGCGACGGAAGGATAACTGACGACAAATCTTTTGATATAGCAGAGGAATAGAATGAAATTTGACGAGATCACGGTAAAAACCAATACGCCCGGCGCAGATTTCCTGGCGGGCGAACTGATCGTGAACGGGATAACCTCGTTCGCGATAAACGACCCCAAAGACTTTTTGCAGATAATCGACGAAAAATCAGTCCCGTTCGATTATTACGAAAGCGACCTTATCCCCGAAGATACCGATTCCGTTTCCGTGACGGTCTACCTCACACAGAACGCGCAGGGGGCGGAACGCAGGGAGTTTGTGCTGAAAACCGCAAATTCCATGAAATCGCGTCCCGAGTTCGGCGTTATAGAAATATCCGGATCTGTCAGCGACGATAAGGATTGGGAAAACAACTGGAAAGAGTTCTTCCACCCCGTAAAGATCGGCGAAATGCTGATGATCAAGCCGTCGTGGGAAGACGCCGACCCCGAAGGCAGGACAGTGCTTGAGATCGATCCAGAATCATCTTTCGGCTCCGGAAGGCACGAAACGACAAAGCTCTGCCTTGAATCCATAGAAAAGCTTCCGCTTGCCGGAGCCGAAGTGCTCGACATGGGCTGCGGCAGCGGGATCCTGGGCATAGCGGCGTGTCTGCTCGGCGCTTCGCACTGTGTGGCGGTGGATATAGAAGAAAACGCCGTGGCGATAACCGAAAAGAACGCGCGCATCAACGGGATCGAAGAAAACAAGATCGCCGCCTTGTGCGGAAATATTCTTGACAACAGTGAGCTGCTCGGCGAAATAAAGTCGCGCAGATACGACATAATTCTTTCCAACATCGTCGCCGACGTGCTGGTAGAAATGCTGCCGATATTCGCAGACGTCATAACCGACGGCGGCAGGATAGTGCTGAGCGGCATCATTTCCGCCCGCAAAGAAAAGGTGCTCGCCGCGCTTGCCGAAAACTCTTTTGCAGTAAACAAAGTGAACGAAGAAAACGACTGGGTCGCGATAGACGCGGAAAAAACGGCTTTATGAGTGAAGATATAAAAAAAGTGATGCGCTCACTGGAAGCGCAAATAGAATACCATTCCAAAAAATACTACGACGAAGATTCGCCGGAAATATCGGACTACGAATACGACATGATGTTCGAACGCCTGAAAACGCTCGAATCCGAACATCCCGAGCTGGCGTCGCCGACGTCGCCGACGCACCGTGTAGGCGGGCATGTGGCCGAGCGCTTTGAAAAAGTCGCTCACGCGGTCCGACTCGGCAGTCTTACCGACGTTTTTGATCTTGAAGGCGTACGCGACTTTGCCGAGCCGATAGCCAAAGAGCACCAAGGCGTTGATTTTTGCGTTGAAAACAAAATAGACGGGCTTTCCGTGGCGCTTGAATACGTAAACGGTGTTTTTGTTAAAGGCGCCACGCGCGGCGACGGTCTGGTGGGCGAAGACGTCACCGCAAATCTCAGGACAGTCCGTTCGATCCCGCTCAAGCTTAACGACCCAATTCCGCATCTGATAGTGCGGGGCGAGGTCTACATGCCCAAAAAAGTCTTTGAAAAGCTGAACGAAAAGCGCGAATCAGAAGGGCTGGCGCCTTTTGCAAATCCGCGCAACGCCGCCGCCGGGTCGCTGCGTCAACTCGACTCCGCTCTGTGCGCCGAAAGACATCTGGAAATATTCGTCTTCAACGTACAGCTGTGCGAAACTCCGCTTCCCGCAACGCATTCGGCGTGCCTTGAATATCTCGAAGAACTGGGGTTCACGGTATCGCCCGAATTCGAGGTCTGCAAAAACTATGCGCAGATCGCCGCAAAAATAGAAAAGATCGGAAAAAAACGCGCTTCGCTCCCGTTCGGGATAGACGGCGCGGTGATAAAAGTGAACGACCTTGCATTGCGCGAACGCATGGGCGACGTCGGAGCCGTGCCGCGCTGGGCGGTCGCCTATAAATATCCGCCCGAAAGCGTCTTCACCGTGGTACGCGACATAGCCGTACAGGTAGGGCGCACCGGCGTGCTCACACCGAAAGCCATACTCGAACCGGTGCAGATAGCCGGCTCTACCGTATCCGCCGCAACGCTTCACAATATAGACTATATACGCGAAAAAGACATTCGCATAGGAGACACAGTCGTGTTGCGCAAAGCGGGCGATATAATACCCGAAATAGTTGAAGTCGTAAAAGAAAAACGTCCGGCGCAAACGGCCGCGTTCGAAATGCCCGAACGCTGCCCTTCGTGCGGGGAAAAGACCGTGCGCGAGGAAGGCGACGCCGCCGTGATGTGCATAAATTCCGCCTGCCCCGCCCAGCTCCACCGCAGTATCACCCACTTTGCCGAACGCGACTGCATGGACATCCGCACGCTGGGCAAAGCCCTTATTGCAAAGCTTATAGAAAACGGGATGCTCACTTCCGCCGCCGATATATATTCGCTGGACGAACAGGAGCTCGCCTCCCTGCCCGGCATGGGCGAACTTTCGGCCCGCAACGTCATTTCCGCCGCGGAAGGTTCAAAAGCTCAGCCGCTTTCACGTTTGATAAACGCGCTGGGAATACCGCAAGTCGGCGAAAAGGCGGCAAAAACGCTTGCACAGCGATTCGTCACAATGGACGCGTTGTGTTCCGCTTCCGCAGAAGAGCTCGCCGCAGTCAACGATATAGGACCCGTGACCGCGGATAATATCGTTAGCTACTTTGCAACGCCCGCGAACGCGCGCATTATAGCAAAGCTGGCGGCGTGCGGCGTGAACATGACCGAACCGCAGACCCGCACCGGGAGCGCGCTCGAAGGCATGACCATAGTCGTCACCGGCAAGCTCACCGCGTACACTCGCGAAGAGATAGAAGAACTGATCGTTCAAAACGGCGGCAAAGCCGCATCTTCCGTTTCGGCAAAGACTTCCCTGCTCGTATGCGGCGAAAACGCCGGGAGCAAGCTTGCCAAAGCAAACGCTTTGGGTGTAAAAGTCATAACCGAGCAGGATTTTTCGGAACTGATAAACAAATAAAGGAGATATATCACCGTGAACAAAACAATGCTCAGAAAATACGCGTCGCTCATAGTAAAGTGCGGTGCCAACGTACAGAAAAAGCAGGAGGTAGTTATATACTGCGCCGTCGAACAGCATGATTTCGCGCTTATGGTGGCCGAAGAGTGCTACCGCGCCGGGGCTTCAGAAGTATCGATTGAATGGTCTTACCAGCCGATGACAAAGCTCAATTACAAAAAAATGACTCTTAAAAAGCTTTCTGAATATCCGGCATGGCGCGAAGAAAAGATGAAATGGATGGCAAACACGCTGCCTGCCAGGATCGTCATTCTTTCGGAAGATCCCGACGGGCTAAACGGCGTTGATTTTGAAAAGGTCTCGAAAGCGCGTCAGGCGACCTACCCTAAAATAAAACCCTACCGCGAAGCCATGGAAAACAGACATCAGTGGACCATCGCCGCAGTTCCCTCTCCGGCGTGGGCAAAGAAAGTGTTCCCAGACGAGCGAGCGTCGGTCGCCATGAACAAACTGTGGGACGCCATATTCACTACCTGCTATGTGGGAAAAGAAAACGATCCCGTGGCAGACTGGGCAAAGCGCAACGCAGATTTCAAAAAGCGCAGCGCCCTGCTCAACGAAAAGCATTTTGATTATCTGCATTACAGATCCAAAAACGGGACTGATTTCAAGGTATGGCTTATGCCTGTGTCCCGTTGGGCGGGCGGCAGCGATACCACGCTCGGCGGCGTTTCGTTCAACCCGAATCTGCCCACCGAAGAAGTATTCACCGCTCCGTGGAAAGGCCGCGCCGAAGGCCGGCTCGTTTCCACAAAGCCGCTTTCTTACAACGGCGCGCTTATAGAAAACTTTGAATTCACATTCAAAGACGGCAAAGTCGTGGCGCACAAGGCGGAAAAAAACGACGATCTGCTCGAAAAAATGATCACCATGGATGAAGGCGCAGCATATCTGGGCGAAGTGGCACTCGTTCCGAAAGGTTCCGGCGTTGATAAATGCGGAGTGCTCTTCTACGAAACTCTGTTCGACGAAAACGCTTCGTGCCACGTTGCGTTAGGGTCCGGCTACGCCGATTGCATAGAAGGTTTCGAAAACCTTTCGTCGGAAGAACGCAAGGCGATGGGGCTCAACGATTCCATGATCCACGTCGATTTTATGGTAGGCGCAGAAGACCTTTCCATAACCGGCTACAAAGACGGCAAGCCGTTTGAAATATTCAAAAACGGCACCTGGGCGTTTTGACGTGAGGTTGACATAATTTTTCGGATCTGCTTGACATATCGGGCAAAAAAGGTTATAATATGACTGATACGAACATATTTTCTTTTGAAATATGCAGTTTCGGAGGCAAATGAATGTCTATAATCGATGGTATACTCTACGGCCTTCTTCAGGGGCTTACGGAATTCCTGCCCGTTTCGTCTTCCGGCCACCTTGCGCTGGCGCAGCGGATCTTCGGCGCCGCAGATGTGGAAACCGACTATCTTACTTTTACGGTCCTTCTGCACTTGGGAACGCTGGCGGCGGTCATATTCGTCTACCGCAAGGATGTCTGGGAAATGGTGAAGAGCTTTTTCACCCTTATGAAAAAGCTCTTCACTTCGCGGCTGAGCGAAGGTCTTGACCGCGGTGAAAAGCTGTTTTTGCTCGTCTTCATCGCCACGCTCCCGCTTGCGGCAGCCGTACTGCTGGAAGACAAGGTCGAAGCTATATCGACTGTAGTTTGGGCGATAGGTCTGCTTTTGATCCTGAACGGAGCGCTGCTGTTTTTCGCAGACAGACTTTCCAAATGTACGCTCGACATACGGACGGCACGTCCGCGGCACGCGCTTTTGGTCGGAATAATGCAGGTGTTGGGGATATTCCCCGGCATATCGCGTTCCGGCGCAACGGTATCCGGCGGACTGTGGGCGGGCTTTTCCAAAGAGGACGCGGTAAAAATCTCGTTTTTGATGTCCATACCGGCTATTGCCGGGGCAAACATACTTAAAATGTTTGAACTGCACGAAAATCCGCTGCCGGAAGGTTCGCTTCCGGCGGTACTGTGCGGTATCGCAGCGGCTGTGATATCCGGTTTTGCCGCGATAAAACTGCTGCAATATATTGCAAAAAGCAAAAAATTCTCGGTCTTTTCGCTGTACTGCGTCATAGTCGGCGCGGCTGCGATCGTCTACGATATCATAAACTAAAAAAGGTTCGGTGAAAATGGCGACCACACAAAAGAAGAAAACAGCAAAAAACGGCGGGAACGCCGTCAAACAGCTCAAGCCAAAAACTCAGCGGGCGATAAAGAACGGCTCTGTAAAGACAGAGCCCGAAAAAGCGCGCACGGAAAGAAAGCCGCTCGGTTTTGTTCCGTATGTGCTCGGTACTGTCGCCGTGCTGTTGTTGCTTTTGCTTATAATGGAAGATAACGCCGGCTACCTCGGCTCGGTCACCGCGCCCTTTTTCAAGGGGCTGTTCGGTTACGGAGCGTTTGCCGTGCCGGTATATCTTTTGATCATAGCCCTGTTTTGGAAACGCGACCGCAAAAACGGCACTACCGGCGCGCGCTGCCTTATATGCGCCGCCAATTTCGTGTTTGTGCTCGCGCTGGTCCATATGCACACCGCAAATGCCGCGCAGCGTTCGTTCGATCAGGGCGAGGTATCGTTTTTCAAAGTGTTCTACCAGAACGGTATGTCGGGAACGGGCGGCGGTCTTATAGGCGGCACGCTCGGCAGCGGGATCGAATTCCTTATAAAGCCGGTCCTGACTTATATCATCAGCTATATCGTGGCCATACTCACGTTCCTCTTCCTTATCGGCACCTCGCCGGTGGCGATCTACCGTTCAGTGAGGCGTTCTGCGGAAAAAGCCGCCGAAGCCCGCCGCGAACGTGAAGCGGAACTTGCCGAAAAAGCGCGCATAGCGGAAGAAGAAGCGCGCAAGCAAAAAGTGCCTGCCGCGCCTAAGCCCGAGAAGAAACACAAATTCGAGCTGCCGGAAATACCGGATATCGAACCGGAACAGCCCGCCGCGCCTGCGGAAAGCACATCGGTCGAAGATCCGGCGCCTGTCTTTGCAGGAAAAGCGGAAACGCCTGCCGTCGTGTCGAAAGATCCGCTCGACGAAGGCAATTACGAATCGTTTTTCAAAGAAGCGGATGGCGATGCGCCGCTTGTCGGTGAGCCGACCGAATATTCCGATCCCGACGTGAGCGTTGCGGAATTCAATTCGGACGCCGTGGACGTAAAAGAAACGGCGCCTGTCGAACAGGTCCCGACCGATACGGACGCTGCCGAAGTATTCCCCGACGGCGCAACAGTTTCAGAAGACGCGCCTCCTCCCGTACCGCCTTACGTATTTCCGCCCATTTCCCTGCTTTCGGAAGGAAGCAGCGATTATCTGCGCCAGGATCCCAACCGCACGCAGCTTATCGGTCAGAAGCTGGTTTCGGTTTTGCGTACCTACGGCGTCAAAGTAACGCTGGTTTCCACAAGCAAAGGTCCCGCCGTAACGCGCTACGAAGTGCTGCCCGACGAAGGCGTTCGTGTCAGCCGCATAGAGAGTCTTGCCGACGACATACGTTTGCGCCTCGCCGCGTCGAGCGTACGGATCGAATCAAATATCCCGGGCAAGGCCGCTATAGGTATAGAGATCCCCAACGACACCGCGTCGGTCGTCAAACTCCGCGACCTTATCGATAACGAACTGTTCCGCAACAACAAATCCAAACTGTTCGTATGCCTCGGCGTCGACGTCGGCGGCAACCCCATATATTTTGACATACCCGATATGCCGCATCTTATAATTGCCGGCGCTACCGGTATGGGTAAATCGGTATGTATAAACTCGCTCATCATTTCGCTGCTCTACCGCGCCACGCCGGACGAGCTTAAATTCATAATGATCGACCCCAAGAAGATAGAGCTTTCGTGTTATAACGGGATCCCGCACCTTATGGTGCCTGTCGTGAACGATCCGCGCACAGCCGCCGGTTCGCTGAACTGGGCAGTCAACGAAATGGAACGCCGTTATTCGCTTATGGAATCGCTGGGGTCGGCGCGCAATCTTGACGAATACAATTCCATGGTCGAAGGCGACCCGGAACGCGAAAAGCTGCCGTATATAGTCATTATAATCGACGAGCTCGCCGATCTGATGATGACAGCCAAAGACGCGGTAGAAACTTCTATCTGCCGCCTTGCTCAAAAGGCGCGCGCCGCCGGCATATACCTCATTTTGGGCACGCAGAGACCTGACGCCACAGTCATCACCGGCCTTATCAAAGCAAACATACCTTCCAAAATAGCGTTCACCGTTTCTTCGGCGATCGATTCACGCATCATACTCGACGAAAGCGGCGCAGAAGCGCTGCTGGGCAAAGGCGATATGCTGTTTGCCCCCGTCAAATCCATGAAAAAGATCCGTGTTCAGGGCGCGTACGTCGACGGGAAGACAGAAGTCACCGCCGTATGCAATTTTGTAAAGAATTCCGTTCAGGCGACTTACAGCGACGACGTAATGAAGATGATCGAACAGGAAGCTTCACAGTGCGGCAAGCAGGCCAAGCATTCCGCAGGGCCTGTCTCTTCCGGCGACGAGCAGGAAGATCCTCTGTTCATGGACGCGCTTGGCATAGCGTTCGAATACGAGACGATGGCTACTTCCCTGCTGCAGCGCAAGCTTTCGGTCGGTTACGCCAGAGCGCAAAAGATGATAGACATGATGGAAGACCGCGGCTACGTCAGTAAGTTCGATCCGGCGACAAAGAAACGCAAGATAATACTTACCAAGGAAGAATACGATGAACTCAGACTCAACAATAAGGCGAAAAGCGAATAAGGCAAAGGCGGCGGCGTTAGTTCTGTGTTTGCTTCTGCTGCTGACATCATGTCGCCGAAAAGCGGTGCGGATCACGCGTGAAGAAGCCCTGCCGATACAGACAGTGATCGATGCTCAGGCCGCATGCGACCCTGAACTCTATATTTCCGCTTTTCCACCGGATTTTATAGCCGTTGCGAGAACGTCCTACGAGCTTATAGAAGGCGTTCCTTTGGAAGAATATCTGCAGACCAATTATCTTACCCCCGCCGTTGAAAACGGCGAAACTAACTACGGCAAGGGCTTTGCAAGCGAATTCCTGGTCCACGCCATACTCGACTATCCGCCTGCGGAACATGAGCGTGAATTTGCCAAGTATATCGATTACAACGTTATAGAATATACTCTTGACGCAGACTCTGTTCAAAGCGCGGTCAAAGCCGTCGGCACGCTGAATTCATGGGGCGACGACAACGAATCTTCAGATTCCGGCGCGTACGTCCTCATAAAGATCGGCGGCGTCTGGTATCTTCACCCGATGTATTTTCTGACAATATACTGAACATAAAAGATCCGCCTTGCGAAAAGGCGGATCTTTTGTTTATTTGACGTTATAGAGAACAAGGAACGTCAGCGCGGCGAGTAAGAGTATAGCTCCGGCGCATATGTAATGGAGCACGGGGCTCTTTTTTTCGAGCCGGCGTTTGCGGTATTCGTAATAGCTGCGGCTTTCGCTGGAAAGATCCTTGCGGAGCAATTTGAACCACAATGACACCGAATAGCCGAGCATGGTAAACGTCCCGGCGTTGGCGGCCACTGCAAGCAGCCCCACCCCCACAATGAGTATCCCGCTGACAAAGCAGGAATCACTGAGCGCTTTGAACGTTTCCTTGGAAGTTTCCTTTGAAAAAGCGCCGAGCATGAACATGAACCCTATTGCCAGCACGATGCCGACTGCAAGTGTTATGAGAAAGCGTTTAAGGAACGCTTTTTTCTTTTCGCCTGTGGAAGCTTCCTCGGTGGGGACGACGTTGTTTTCGTTTTCTTCCATAGCTTAGTCGCTGCACTCTGCGCGGTATTTCTGTTCTTCCGCGTCGTTGCAAAGCACAAAATGACCGGGTCTGATCTCCCGGAAAGTCGGCCCCTGCACGGAATAATCGTGCGCGAGCGCGCTTTCGTAGATTATACGTTTACGCTGTTTTTCGTAATTGGGATCCGGCAGAGGGATCGCGGAAAGCAAAGCCCTGGTATACGGATGGAACGGGTGTGCGAACAGTTCGTCTGTTTCGGCAAGCTCGACCATACGACCGTAATACATAACAGCAATACGGTCGGAGAAATACTTGACTACCGAAAGGTCGTGGGCGATGAACATTATCGTAAGACCCATTTTGGTTCGGAGCTCGTTGAGCAGGTTTATTACCTGCGCCTGAATGGAAACGTCGAGCGCGGAAATAGGTTCGTCGGCAATGATGAGGTCTGGCTTGAGCACCATTGCGCGGGCAATACCGACGCGCTGGCGCTGACCGCCGGAAAACTCATGCTGATAGCGTTCTGCGTGTTCGGGAAGCAGACCGACCATGTCGAGCACTTCCTTGACGCGGCGGTCTATGACTGCTTTGTCTTTTTCACCGGCTATTACGAGCCCTTCGGCAATGATCTCGCGTATCGTCATACGCGGGTTCAAGCACGCTGACGGATCCTGAAAGATCATTTGCATACCTGTCATGACCTTGGCCTTTTTTGCCTTTTTGACGTCTGACTTAGCGGTCTTTATATCCTTTGCAAGAGCTTCCGCTTCGGCAGTCTTGCCTTCTTTTTTGAGCTGTTTGAGCTGTTTCTTTTTCTCTTTTATACCGGAGCTGATACGGTAACCTTTGAAATACACGTCGCCGCCGGTGATGTCGTACAGTTTTATGATATCGCGCCCGGTCGTAGTCTTGCCGCAGCCGGATTCGCCGACCATGCCAAATACTTCGCCGCGCTTTATATCAAAAGATATATCGTCAACGGCTTTGACCTTGGCTCCGATACCAAGTTTGAAATACTGTTTAAGATGTTCAACCCGGAGGAGTACTTCTTTTTCTTCAGCCATTGTTCACGCCTCCGTTTCTTTTCATTCTTTCTATGCGGTCTGTCACGATCTTTGGAGGTTCCACCTTGGGTGCGTCCGGATGGAGCAGCCAGGTAGCCGCTTTGTGTGTAGGAGATATTTCAAAGAAAGGCGGCATCTCTTCAAAATCGATCTTGAGCGCATATTTGTTTCTTACGGCAAAAGCGTCGCCTTTGGGCGGGAACAGCATATCGGGCGGGGTGCCGGGGATGGCTTCCAGTTTGTCCTTGGTGTCGAGATCCGGCATGGACGAAAGCAGAGCCCATGTGTAGGGGTGGGCGGGCGAGTAGAACAAGTCGTCCGTAGTGCCGTATTCCACCACCTTGCCCGCGTACATCACGGCGATTTTATCGGCGACGTTTGCCACAACGCCGAGATCGTGGGTAATGAATATGACAGTGAGCTGTCTTTCGCGTTTGAGGTTATTGATGAGTTCAAGGATCTGCGCCTGAATAGTGACGTCCAGCGCGGTAGTCGGCTCGTCGCAGATGAGGATATCGGGGTTGGCGGAAAGCGCGATAGCTATAACAACGCGCTGACGCATACCGCCGGAGAACTGGAACGGGTACTGCTTATATCTCTTGCGCGGTTCGGGGATACCGACTTCTTCCATAAGGTTGATCGCCCTGTCTTTTGCCATGGCTTTGGTGACTTTATAGACCATTTTGGAAGCTTTGTCCTTGATATAGTCTATTATCTCCACGCCGTAATTGGAAAAATCGGCGGTCTTGGCTTTTTCGATCTGGTTTTTGTAGTTTTCGACGACCTTATCGATAGAAAGCTCTATATTGTGCTGATACAGCTGCATATTGATATTTTCGGCAAACACGCGCTGCTTTTTGGGGATATGCTTACCTGCCGCTTTGCGTTTATCGAGCTCCTGTGCATGGAGAAAAGTTTCCATGGCGGCGCCGAAAGTGCTGCGGAACGTATAAGCGTAGCTGTCTTTGTCGATATCAAGGCGGTCGATGCCGCTTTCGACGGAATCGGAAAGTGTTTCGACAAGTTTCTTGTACGTTGCCTTATCACGCGATTCATCGTAAACGTTGTCCGAAAGGAACTTACGGGCGGCTTCGAGTTCGTCGATCGATTTCTTTTTGTTTTCTATGGAAACGTCGAACGAATACTTGACGCCTGCGCGAACGCCCTTAAGAAAATCGAGCATGAACTCTTCATCGAGCACCTTGCGCGTTTTTGCATTGAGCGCGGCGATATCGGAAATGTCCAGCTTGTTTTCGGGATGTGCGTAAACGTGGTAGCCGAGCGTGAAGAAATTCGGTTTTTCGCGTTTGCAGGCGGTGTCGAGCCGCGTGAAAAGCTCGTTGAGGCATTCCTTGATCTTTTCCTTTTCACCGCCGGAAACGTAAGCGGCCTTTTCGGCTTTTACGGAGGCGAGCAGAGCTTTATAGCTTTCGTCCGATTCGGCTATAAGGAATTCGTCATAGACCTTGTCGGCAGGTTTGAGCATTTGATCGATAAGCTTGCCTACCGCTTTGGGGGGCTGGTTGATAAGCTGTATAAGGATGTGCTTGATACTGTTGATGGTGTTTTGAGCGCGGTCGTATGCCGCGTTGTAATGCGATTCAAGTTCGTTGCCGGATTCCACAAAGCCAGTGAGCTTTTTGATATCCGCCGAAGTTTTTTCCGGTTCGGAAGCGCCTTCGTAACCGTGCTCATAAGCGCCGTTCATAGCGGATTCGAGCACCTTGATCTTATCGTTGAAATCCGCTTTGGATTCGCGCTGGTTGGCTTTGCCGTTGAGGATCATGGCTTCGGTGAGCTGTTTGCCGACCTTAATGATCGGGTTCAAGCTGGAAAGCGTATCCTGGAAGATCATGGAGATCTTATTGCCGCGGATATGATGGAAATCGTCTTCGGAAATCTTGAGAAGGTCCATGCCGGAAAACAGGATCTCCCCGCCTTCGACTATGGAGTTGCCGGCAAGTATACCCATTACGGCACGCATGGAAACGGATTTGCCGGAGCCGGATTCGCCGACTATGGCGAGCGTTTCGCCCTTTTCGACGTCGAAAGAGACGTCGCGGACCGCCTTGACGGTGCCGTTATTAGTCCTGAATGATATAATGAGATTTTTAACAGAAAGTATAGCCATGACTTATTCCTCCGTTCCTCTGAGCGACGGGTTGAAGGCGTCGCGCAGACCGTTACCGAACAGATTGAACGAGATCATCAGCAGCGAGATGACCAGCGCCGGGAAGAAAATGACGTGCGGATCGGTGGAAAGGTATTTCTGCCCGTTGGAAAGCAGCGTACCTATACTCGTCATATCCTTGCTCTGGAAGTTCACTATACCGAGGAAGGAAAGCATGGATTCCGAGAAGATAACGCTTGGGATGACCAGCACCGAAGAAGTGATGATCGTACCGAGCGAGTTGGGGAAAATGTGTTTCCACATTATTCTCATATCGCTGGCGCCGAGAGTACGCGCTGCAAGCACGTATTCCTGGTTCTTAAAGCGGTAGAACTGAGTCCTTACCCGGTACGCGGTGCCAAGCCAGCCGGTCAGCACGAACGCGAACAGCAAGCCCGTGAAAGCCGAGACCTTACCGGTCTGCACGAAATGCTGCTGGAAAAGCGTAGCAACTATGATGAACGGAACGTCGGCGAGGATATCAGAAATACGTTCCATGATCATATCCGTAATGCCGCCGTAGTAACCCTCGATTGCGCCATAGAAAGCGCCGATGGTGAGATTGATTATAGAAACGCCGAAAGCGAGCAGCAGCGAGATGCGGGCGCCGGAAGCGAGGCGGATGAATATATCGTAGCCCTGACCGTCGGTACCGAAGATATGAGTGGGGGTGCTGCCTTCGTGCATATAACGGTAATAGTTGTAATAAAGCACGCGCGTGTTGATCATGGTCTTGTCTTTATTGACATAGAACATGATATTGCCGTCTGCGTCGCGCTTGTAGTTATCCACATAGCCGGCGGACTGGAGGTATTCCAAACTTGCGCGGCCGCCGTTGGCGGTCATAGGCGATTTGCCTATGCATTTATACCAGAAGTTGGCGTCGTCGGGGTCCATGCAGAATTCGTTTTCGGTATCGACCATGGGATATATGACGCGGATGCCGGTCTCTTTTTCCCATTCTCTTATCTTTTCGAATTCTTTCATAGTGATGGTCTGATAGCTGAAGCCGACGCGCATAACGGTATCGACGTCGCAATAAGTGTAGTGCATACCGGATTCCATAACGGAATCTTTAACGTTGACAATGCAGGCATAATCGGAATCTACCGCCTGCTGCCATTTTACGTTGCCGGTGCCGTCGGGATCTTCGGCGCCGTAGCCGATCCCGTAAAGCAGAGCCACGTAGTTATCGTTGAGCCGCATCTCTTTGTCGCCGTTCCAAAACGGAAGACCAAGTCCGAGATCCGGGCGGCAGAGGGTGTAGTTTGCGTCGCTGTCGCTGACAGCATAGGACGAAAAGAGAGGTCCCAAAACGGCGAAAGCGATGATAAAGAGAATTATGATAGCGGCTACTATAGAGCCCTTGTTCTTTTTGAAACGGAGCCAGGCGTCTTTGAGGAAACCGATGGGTTTGGTTTCGAATTTCTGGTCGTGCAGCTGCAGGCCGCCTTCGGCGAACTGTAGTTTTTCATGAGGAATGTTATTGATATCCACCGTACCTGTCTCCTTTCGTTATCTTTCACCCATGCGGATGCGCGGGTCGAGGAAGCCGTAGCTAAGGTCGATCAGGATGTTCGCGGCCAGCCCTATGACCGTGTAGAACATACTCGTCGCCATAAACACGTCGTAATCCTTAAGGTTGATGCTCTTGAGGAACAGCGCGCCGATACCGGGGACGCCGAAGATCTGCTCTATGACGAGCGAACCGCCGAGCACGCCGACAAACATGGAAATGATCGACGGCAAAATAGGTACCATCGCGTTCTTGAGCGCGTGGCGCACAGTCGCCTGAGAGCGGGTAAGACCTTTAGTCCTGGCAAGCAGCATATAATCGCTGGAAAGCTGTTCGGTGAGTTCCGCGCGGGTAAAGCGCGCGAGACCGGCTATATCGCCGAACGAAAGCGAAAGCACAGGCAAGATCATTGAATGGAACATAGTCCACGAGAACCACGAGCCGCCCGCGTCGTACAACGACGAGACGACCAGCGGGAACCACCCGGCCTTGAACCCCAGTATGTACTGCACCAAAAACGCATAAACGTAACTTGGCACGGAAATAAACAGCATGATAAGGACCGAAATGACCTGATCCTGCCATTTGTTCTTTTTTATGGCGGCGAAAATACCCAGAATAACGCCCATCGGTATGGAAAACAACAGCGAATAGACGTTGATAAGTATCGTGGGCGGAAGCCGAGTGGCAATAACGTCGCCGACGTCAGCCATATAGTCGATCTTCCACGAAGTGCCCCAGTCCCATTTTGTTATGATGTTCCTGGTATAGATCCAAAGCTGTTCCATGATCGGCTTGTTATAGCCGAGCGCTTCACGGCGCGCTTCTTCTATACGCGCCTGGTTGCCCTGGCCCATCGGCTTTTCCACGGGAAGGAGCTTTATAAGCACGAACGATATTACGTAAATAACGATCAACGTCAGAAGCATCGCGCCAAGTCTTTTAAGAATATAAATGAATTTTGCCATTTTTCAATCTCCCGAGCATATATCGTTTATCGGTCCGTGAAAACCGCTTTCGCGGCCCGGTAAACAACATACGCCTTTGGTAGTAATAATTGAGTAAAAAACACAGTTTCCCTATAAAAACACCTTTCGCAAGCGCGGTCCGCAGACCGCGCTTGCGACAAGATAATCTGTTCAATTCACCGCACTGCGCGGCAAATGATAATACCGCTTGTAATTGGTATTAGTTGTAAGAGAGGGTGCCGCCCTGGTCGGCAACATACTTGGCCCAGGCTTCGTCATCATAGTTGTAGGTCATAAGACGGATTCCGCCGTAGCCGTACATGATGTTGTAGTTGAGCGTAGCGTACTTGATCTTCTTGGAGAAGAGAGTAGCAGCAGTCTCGGCAGCGAAGGGGATGCACTGATATGCATTGAGGACTTCGTATTCGAGGGTGGAGAGGACAGTGAGTTTCGCCTTAGGATTGGTGAAAGCTTTTTCAACAACGTTGCCGTCTTCGTCGGTGATGTTGCCGTTGAGCAGCTTAGCCCAGTTCTGGAGCGATTTTTCCATTGTCTGTTCGCCTTCACCGTAGAAATCAGCGGTGATGGTAACTTTAACGGCGGACGGATTCCAACCGCAGGATTCATGGATCTTGTTGAGGCCGCCCATGTAATCGGGTTCGGTGTAGCAGCGGATAGAGGAGAACGGATAGAATGCAGCACCGCCCCAAGCGCCGCGGATCATTTCGATCTTGCCGGCAGCAACGTCGTCATAACGTTTGTCAGCGCCGGATTTGAACACGAACTGGATCTTGCCTTGGAGAGGAGTGCCTTCGGTAGCAGCTGCGCAGTACTGGTTGAGCAGTTCCTGCTGCTTGGTGTCGTCTTCGTCGAGAGTGGCGGCAGCGGAGCACATGCAGTTGATAACGATCTTCTGGCCGTCGGTGTAGTTGCCGTCGGCTTTGGCAGCGTCGTAAGCGGCGGTGAAGAGCTTCTTGGCTTCTTCTACGTCGTAACCGGTGACAGCGTTGTAAGCTTCTTCAGCGGTAGCGTAGGTCTTGCCTTCTCCGTATTCGATACCGTAGAGACGGAGGACCGCGTTGCGGGCTTCATCGGTGTTACGGTAGATGGATTCGGTGTCGTTGGCTATGTTGTAGTAGTACAGATAGTTGTAGAGGTAGTAAGCGGGTTTGTATGCGGGAGTTGCCTGTTTTGCAAAGTCGGCTCTGTTGATGGCAAGAGAGATGGCTTTACGGAAATCTCTGTAAGAAAGGATGCGTTTGTTGATGGTGGAATCACCCTGTTCAAGAGCGGTCAGAGCGGTAATATCCGTTGCGAAAATGTAACGGAAGGTGTAGGTTTGATCGGTCTTGAGGAGGTAATCGGACATCTTGTAGGTGGGCATATCGGTGGAGCTGAGGTCCACGGTGTCGAGTTCGCCCTTGAGGAAGAGCTGGAGAGCGGTGGTGTGATCGGCGATGACCTGGCACTTGATAGCGGTGGTCTGATATTGACCTTCGTGTTTGCCGTCGGTCCAGCCGTACCACTGATCATTCTTTTCCATAACGAAAAGTTTGTCTTTTTCGAAGCTGGCGAGCTTGTAAGGACCGTAGGAACAATAAGTATCTACAGAAGTACCGTAGTTGGTGGTGACGAGATCCTGTTCCTGTTTCTTGCCGCCATCGTAGATATCGGTCTTGACGATCCAGTTAGAAGTGAGGTGAACGAGGAAATTGAATCTGTCGCAGGGATCCTGGCAGATGTAAACGATCTCATAATCGCCGGTCTTGTAGATACCAACGTTAGCGAAATCAAACGGATCGCTGAACTTGCCGGTGTTATAGAACATCATTTCTTTGCTGTACTTTGCGACCTCATCGGGATCGGAAATGCTAAAGAGAGAAAGGATCTGAGCGCAGATGCCGTCGACAAGCTCTTTGTTGCCGGCGTTGATCTCAATGTAGCCGAGATAGTTTGCCTGAGACTTGAGTTCGCTGAAAGCAGTGAGACCCTGGAAACCGCCTTCCACGTTCTTGATCATGCCGTAGTCTTCCTGCAGAGCGTTGATGCTCGACGGATAGAGAGTCATGTTGGTGGCGCCGAAATTGAGATATGCGGTGTTGGCTTCGATATCGAAAGAATAATCGCCTTCTTCGCCTTCAGCATAAGGAGCAACCACAGGAGCGTAAATGGGAAGTTCGGAGTTGAAATACTTATCGGCGTTCTTCAGGGAAGCATCGCCGGAAGTATAGGTATTGGAACGGTAGTTCTGCATTTTGGGGTCAAGCAGACGCCGCATGGATTCGATGTAAGTGTCTGCGTTGATAGCGGTGCCGTCCTGCCATTTTGCATTGGGGTTAAGGGCGATCTTGTAAACGTATTCGCTTTCTGCGTCAGCGGGGATCTGCCATTTTTCTTTATCGGCAAAATCCTTGGTGATATCCGTGACGTCGGTAGCCATTTCGTAGACCCATTCGAAGTTGACGCCGTCGGCGGCTATGCTGACGTCGACGAGGCCCATTTCGCAGTAGCCGGCGAAATAGTTGTCTGCGTTAGTCTCCCAGGAATGCGGGTTCCAGTTGAGAGGACTTGCGCCAAGGAATTCATTCAGCGTATAGGACTTGTTATCTTTGCTGCCGTTGCCGCAGGCGCCGAGGAGAGTGGCAGAGAAAACAAACAACACGGCCAATACGCCGGCGAGAATTTTCTTTTTCATTTTGTTCCTCCTATGAAAAATTGTTTTTTGTTTTTACTGATTTAATTTCAATCAAGCAAAATTAAATTAGTTTATCCTGTATTATAGCACAATTTTTTGATATGTCAAGAAAAAATTAGCTGTATAATACATTTTTATTATAATTTTCCGTTCTCTTTGCCGAAGGAATACCGTGTTTTGCATAAAACCGCTGTATAAAAACGGTTTTATGCATTTTCTTCTTTCAGCATCTTCGCAAAGAAATCGCGCGCTTCCTGCTCGCTCAATTTGTTTTCAAAAATATCCGCCCTGCATTTATAAGCTATGCCTTTCTGGTGGCCGTTCTTTCCGGACTGTATGGAGCAGTAGTATTCGCCGTTGCCGAGGCATTCGAACCCGTAAGGCGTGGAAAACTTGTATTTCGCCTCTACCCTGTCGAGCGTCGGGGCGATACGGTAAAGCGTCTCTTCCGCCTGATACGGGAAATGCTGCCCGTAGGTCGTGATCCAGAAGCAGCCGGTATCTTCTTCGTAATCGAGGTTCTGTATGCCGAATATGGTATTCTTGTTGGGGATATAGTGGATCTTTTCTATTTTGTTGTCGGTGCCGATCTGAAGTATCATCTCGTGCGCGATCTCTTCGCCGCTGTCGGTTGCGACCGCAACGAACATACGCGTTTCCCCGGTATCAGGCGCTTTTCCGAAAGCGATGCCGTCTATCCCCTGAAAGCCGTCCACCTTGTTCACCTTCATGTCCATGCACTCGTCAAGCTTTATCTTTTCTATAAGACGCAGGTCACGGTCGTCGTAAACGAAGATATAATAACCTGACCAATCGTTCCAGAAAGTCCACGGCGAAGGATTTGCCATAAAGCTGACATACACCTTGCCGTCGTGCCAGTCCATACCGCCGAGGTGCCCGTTGTCATCGCAATGGACCTGGCAGATGACCGTGCCTTCCATATTTGTCTTGACTACGCTGTCGGTGAACGACCAGAACATGAATTTGTGTTCTGCGTCCGAAGTGAAGCCCTGCATGTGTTGATTTTGATTTACCACTTCAATAAATTCCATTTCATACTCCTTTGGCTTTTATATAATATAATAATGTTATTTGTCGAATACCGCGTAGCCGCCCAGATCGGGCGCGCCCCACAGTTCTTCGTAATCCGCACCGAGATAGCACGCAAAAGTCGTTACGGCGCCGTAACCGAGCGAATCGTAGAATTCGAGATCGCGTTTGATAAGTTCAGGATCGACGTCAAGCCGCTTTGGCGGTTTCTTCCAGCCCGAAAACATTGAATTGTCGAGCCAGTATTCCAGCACCTTGCTTTCGTCCGCGCCGAAAAACGCCGCAAGTTCGCGCGCCGATCTTGCGGAAGCCGCGTTGGCGGGATCTGACATGGGTTTACGGAAATCGCGGTCGAACGGCGCATATTCCAGATACACCCCTTCTTCGGGCGTGACGTGTTCAGGCAGCTCCACCGCTCCGCAGTACGCGAGATACGATTGTCTTCCCAGACTGTCGGCGCGCCTTATTCCGCGCTGAACGGCGTTATAGACCGCAAGCGCCTGATCGGAAACCGAAAGGCGCGAGCATTCCGGGCAGTGACAGCATTTGTCGCGCACGTCGTCGAGCCAGAAGCAGTAACGGTGAGTTGTGGACGGCAGCTTTTTTGCAAGCTCGCAAGCGTTCCGGGAAATGATCTCGAGCGCGTCGGCGTCGGAAGCGCAGCAGTTATAATCTGCGTTGCGGTTTCCGTTTTCATCCAGGCGGAAATATTCCGGATGTTCGGCAAAAAGCGAGCGCGGCAGCAGCAGCGACATGACGTGAAGCTCGTATTCCAGCCCCACTCCGTGCTTTACGAGCTCGCGCGCGTTGTCCGCGCATTCGCCGGGCAGCCCGTTTTCCGCGATATCCCGCACGCGCGTGTGCGAACCTTCGCCGCCGACCGGATGGACGCCGATGAAATCTATATCCGAACCGAGTATAACGTTTTTCCAGGTCTGCGTGATCTCATCGGGATGTACGACCACACCTTTATGCCGGATCATATATATCACCTCTTTCGCACAATTATATATGCACAAAAACAGTTTGTCAACATATTTGACTTGACACGGCAGATAAAAATTATTATAATCAAAGCATCAAACAACAGAGGTGGATCATAATGAAAAAGACGACATCCGTGATCGCGTTGCTGTCAGCGCTGATGCTTGCGCTGCAGCTTGTCGCTTGCAGCGGCGGCGGCGAAGAGAGCCGCGTTTCGGATACCGAAGAGCCGCAAAGCTCGCTTGACGCTGCCGAAAGTTCAGAGGAGGTTTCCGAAATAATGAGAGATCCCGGTTTTGTAATGCTAAAAGACGGCGTTCTGCTTTGCGACATAGTCATATCGTCCGACGCGGATGCGAAAGCGACCGCTGCAGCAAAGGATCTGCGCAAGTATATCAAAAAGATGACCGGCACCGAGCCGAAGATAGTGCGTGAAAACAAGATCACGCAGGAGATCAAGCATATTTTTGTCGGCGGCACCCAGCGCGCCGCGGAATTAGGCATAGAAAAGCCCACGGGATATCCCGGCGTTGAGCGCGTGATAGTGGATCAGCGCGAAGGAGATCTGTTCGTGCTCGGCAACGACGACGGCAACTACAACGGCACGCAATTTGCCGTCAACATGCTGCTCGAACACCTCGGCTGCGGCTGGTTCGGCGAAGGCGAGCTGTGGGAAGTAGTCCCCGAGCTCACCGATATAGATATCACAGACCTCAAGATAGATCATTCTCCGCGCTTCAATTCACGCATCACCCGCGTTTACAGCGGAAGCTGGCAGGTCGCCGACAAGTGGTATTTGGGCGGGAACAAATCGCTCACCGGGCACTGGCTGTTCCAGATAGCGCCCGCTTCCATGTATTCCGAGCACCCCGAATGGTACGCGCTCACCAAAAAAGGCACCCGAGACCCCGCCGGTCTGGATTATTTCCAGTTCTGTTATTCCAACGACGAATTCGCCGCGTACGTGGCGCAGAAGCTCACAGACTATTTCACCGCTCATTCCGATCTGGTTTCCATGACGATAGCATACAACGACGGCTGGGATCAGCACTATTGCGAATGCGAAAACTGCAAAGCGCTGGGCAATCAGTCTGACGTGCTGGTGCACTTTGCCAACAAAGTCGCAAGGCAGCTCTACGAAAAATTCCCCGACCGCACGCTGCAGATCTATTCCTACCATATGACCTACAAGCCGCCCGTGAACAGCGTAAAGCTCGAACCGAACGTCGAACTGATGCTCTGCCGCGAAACGAGCATGACAAAACCGCTTGACGTAGATTATTACAAGCCCGGCTACGATAACATCACGCGCAACACGTATGACCGTTCGTGGCGGCAAAACGCCATGGAATGGATAGAAAAGACTGAGCCGCATCACATCTCCGTCTGGGACTGGTACTGTCTTGCCGCCGGCGACGCAAATTGGAAATCCATTCCCTGGGTGCAGGGCAACGTGGCGACGCGAAACCAGGACCTGTGGGAAAGCATGGGAGTGGAATACATATTCTACGATCAGGGTCCCGCCGACGGGTATAACGAAGACGCCAGCTCGTTCGATCTGCGCTGGCCGCTCTGGTACGTCGCTTCCCGCTCCATGTGGGGCACCGAGATGACCGGTGAAGAGCTGCTGCACGACGCCTGCATCAAGCTCTTCGGCGCCGCCGCCGAGCCGATGTTCGCATACTATAAGAAGCTCGCGGACATAAGCGAGACCAGCGACGAATACAGCATGACCTGGGTCCCCGCAAACGTGAGAAGGTTTTATTACAAACACAAGGCAGATCTCATTTCGCTGACAGAGGCGATCAAAGAGGCAAGGCGCGACTGCACGAAGATAGAAAAAGAAAGGATCAACAATCAGCTCGCATACTGGGCCGAACTGCTGAAAGCGCTGCAATAAAAGCACAAATAATAACGCGGTCCGTTCGTATTCATAACGAACGGACCGTTTTTGTATTGCGGATGATCAGAGTGTATAACCCGCGTCGAAAGCGGCGAGGTTTATATCGACAGTCTTGGGAGGCACGGTAGCGCGTATCGCGTTTTCCCACGCTTCGCGTTCCATCCCCAGATATTTTGCGGCCACGCCCAAGAGCACTACGTTCACGCTTTTGGCCGACCCCGCCTTTTCAGCGAGCGCGAGCGCATCGACGGTGTGCAGACGTACGCCGGTGGATCTGAGCTTTTCGGCAATATCGCGTGGATATTCCGCCTGGCCGGTTATAACAGGCATGGGGT
The DNA here is from genome assembly GCA_902772845.1 of uncultured Ruminococcus sp. Taxonomy (GTDB): domain Bacteria; phylum Bacillota; class Clostridia; order Oscillospirales; family CAG-382; genus UBA1206. The sequence goes on along the minus strand of CACYCI010000015.1, from coordinate 25,036 downwards.
TGATCTTTTGAGTGTTTGAAATGAGTACGCCGTCTTTTTTGAGATAAGGCAGCCAGCGCGCGGATTCGAGCAGCTCGAAAGAAAGCACCATATCGGCTTCGCCTTTTTCTATAACGGTGGAAGACACCTTGTCGCCGAAACGGACGTAAGTTACGACAGACCCGCCGCGCTGCGACATCCCGTGGACTTCGCTGACCTTGAGATCGTAACCCTTGCCCATGAACACAACGCCCATGAGCTTGGAAGCGAGCAGAGTTCCCTGACCGCCGACGCCGGCTATAAGAATGTTGTAGGTCATATCATTCGTCCTCCTTTATTGCGCCGACGCGGCAGGCGAAAGCGCAGACTCCGCAGCCGATGCACTGGTTGTTGTCTATTACGGCGTGTTTGTTTTCAACGGATATGGCCGGGCATCCGACCTTGAGGCACGATTTGCAGCCCACGCAGGCATCGGTCACGATCAGCGGTTTCTTGCGCTGCGCTGTCTTAAGCAGCGCGCAAGGGCGCCTGGCTATGACGAGCGACGGCTCCTCTTTTTGCAGTTCTTCCGCGACCACCTTGCGCGTAGTCTCCACGTCGTACGGATCGGTAACGCGGACAGACGCGAAGCCCACCGCGTGCGCGAGCGCTTCGAGATCGACCGCGACGGTGGGATCTCCGTGGATGGTGAGCCCGTTGGCGGGGTTGTTCTGGTGACCGGTCATGCCGGTGATGGAGTTATCGAGCACTATCACGGTTGAAATGCCCTTGTTGTATGCTATGTCTATGAGCCCGGTTATGCCGGAATGGATGAACGTGGAATCGCCGATGACCGCCACGGAACGTTTGGCTTGTTCCGCCCCGCGCGCAGTATTGAAGCCGTGCAGTCCCGAAACCGACGCGCCCATGCAAAGGCAGGCGTCCAGACAGTCGAGCGGTTTTTGCGCGGCGAGCGTGTAGCAGCCGATATCGCCGGAAACGTAAACGCCGAGCCCTTTAAGCGCATAGAACAGGCCGCGGTGAGGGCAGCCGGGGCAGAGCACCGGCGGACGCGCCGGGAACTGTTCCGGGAAAGTGCGGTATTCGTATTCTTCGCCGAGCACCGCTTTACGAATGATCGACTGCGAATATTCGCCGCAGAACGAAAACAGCGATTTGCCTTCGCATTTTATCCCGTGCTTTAAACAATGCGTTTCTATTATATCGTCGAGCTCTTCACAAATTATGAGCCGTTTTACCTTTGAAGCGAAGGTCTTTATAAGTTCCACCGGCAGCGGATTTACCATGCCGAGTTTGAGATAGCTCGCTTTTCCGCCGAGCGCCTCGTAAGCGTAGTTGAACGTTGTGCCGGCTGCAATGACGCCGATATCGCCGCCTTCTATTATGCGGTTGATGCCGGAATTTTCGGCGTACTCACGCAAAGCGGCGGTGCGCTGTTCTACAAAGACGTGCCTTGCCTTTGCCATTGCGGGCATCATCACGTTTTTCCCGACGTTCTTGACGTACGGCTTTTCGGGCGGCGTGATACGTTCGCCGACTTCGACGGGCGAACGCGAATGCGATATACGGGTCGAAAGGCGCAGCATGACCGGCGTATCGTATTTTTCGGATATTTCGTAAGCGAGCATGGCGTATTCCTTGCATTCGGCGGAATCGCACGGCTCGAGCATGGGGACCTTTGACGCAATGGCGTGATGGCGCGAATCCTGCTCGTTCTGCGAAGAATGCATGCCCGGATCGTCGGCGACGCCTATGACCATGCCGGCGTTGACGCCTATGTACGACGCGGTGTATACCGGGTCTGCGGCCACGTTGAGCCCCACGTGTTTCATGGCGCAGAACGAACGCGCTCCGCCGAGCGACGCGCCGAAGGCGACCTCGCACGCGACCTTTTCGTTAGGCGCCCATTCCGAGTATACTTCGGGATATTTTGCTATGTATTCGGTTATTTCGGTGCTGGGAGTGCCGGGATACGACGAAACCACGCGTACGCCTGATTCGTAAAGCCCTCTCGCCACCGCCTGATTGCCAAGCATAAGTTCTTTCATTGTCTTTTCCCTTCTTTCAAAGCGCGCGCTTTTTGAATTATTATTCGCAAAAAGCGCGGCGACGTGCATAATACATACGATTATAATACTACTTTTCTTTTGAAAATGCAATACCGAATTTGCAAAAAAAGCAGCCGCCCCCGCAGACGCGGAAGCGGCGGATGACCTGTTTTGGCAGATCAGGCGTAGAACACCCATATGAGTATATACCCCACGCCCACGGCGGCGAGCGTGAACGGCACGCCGAATTTCATGAACGTGCCGGTCTTGACGGTATAGCCGTTTTTGCGCAGTATCCCTATACCCGTTATGTTTGCCGAAGCGCCTATTGGGGTAAGGTTGCCGCCAAGGGTGGCTCCGCACAGCAGACCGAAAAACAGAAGCTTGGGGTCTATGACCGTGCCGCCGGCTGCCGAAAGCCGCTGCGCCAGCACCGATATGACCGGAAGCATGGTAGCCGTATAAGGAATGTTATCTATGAACGCGGAAAGCAACACCGATACCCAGACTATGACAGTATAAACAAGGAAAACAGAGCCACGGCTGCCGTCGCCGCCGAGCTTTGCTATGGTGTCGCCTATGAGGTCTATCACCCCGGCTCGTTCAATGCCGCCTATCACCACGAACAGACCGGCGAGCAGTCCGAGCGTGTAATAGTCGATCTCCTTGAGCGATTTTCTGACGACCTTGAAATCGTGACTTTTTATTATCTCGCGCAGGAGCCCTGCCGTGAAAAACGCAAGGCATATCAGGCCGTTTGTTATTTCCGGCTTATAGAACTGCCCTTCCGCCGCAGCGTCCTTGTACGGTATGAAAGATACCGCTATGAGTGCCACTATGGTCCCAACGAGCAAAAACGTGGGGAATTTATCTTTGACCACGGTACGTTCGCCCGCGGAGACCGGCTCTTTTTGCTTGCGGAACATAAAGTAAAGTATTATCATAGCCGCGATAGCGCCCGCCTGAACGATCCAGAACATACCGGGCTTTCCGTCGCAGACAAAGAAATCCGCAAAATCGAGCTCCGCCGCTTTGGCGAGCAGTATGGAAGTGGTATCGCCGACGAGCGTGGCGGCGCCCTGCAGGTTGGAAGAGACCGCTATACAGATTATTGCGGGGACAGGTGAAACGTTCATTTTGCGGCACAGTTCAAGCGCGACGGGGGCGATCATCAGCACAGTGGCGACGTTATCTATGAAAGCGGATATCAGCCCGGCAAACGCAGAAAGCGCAAGTATCGTTATGCAAATGTTGCGCGTCTTGGATATGATAATATCCGACATCAGCTTTGGCATTCCCGAACGTATGAAAAGGAAAACGGTGCCCATGGTGCCGGCGATCATCATAAGGACGTTCCAGTCAATCTCTCCGAAAGCGTCGGCGAAGGAATAGGAATAGCCGTCGAAAAAGCCGAAAACGCCTATGAGGACGAAGACGAGCGCGGCGCCCGCAGCAATAAACGGACGCGCTTTCTGGAATACCATCATCAGCACGTACGTGACGGCGAAAAGTATAAGCGAAACGAGTGTGAATTCCTGCATTTTGCGTATGACCTCCGGTAAAGTTCAGATGACCTGGAACAGGAAAAATTTGAGATAATCGGTTTCGGGCACGTTCCAAAGCACCGGGTGATCAGGCGACTGCGCGCGCGATTCGATCTGCTTGAGCGAAACGCCCGCTTCCGCCGCCGCTGCCGAAACGGCCTTTATAAACAGTTTTTCTTCCATGAAGTGCGAGCACGACGCGGTGGCTAAATAGCCCCCGCGCGGGAGCAGTTTCATGGCGCGGTAATTGATCTCGCGGTAGCCGTGCGACGCGGCGCCGACCGTGCGGCGGCTTTTTGTGAACGCCGGCGGATCGAGCACGATAAGATCGTATTCTTTCTTTTTGCTTTCGGCAAGCCGTGGCAGATATTCGAAAATATCGGCGCAGACGAATTCGATTTTGTCTGCGAACCCGTTGAGCGCGGCGTTGCGCCGTGCGCAGGCGAGCGCCGTTTCGGAAAGATCCACCGCCGTGACGTGTTCGGCTCCGCCCTTAACGGCGTTGAGCGCGAACGAACCGGTGTGAGTGAAGCAATCGAGCACGCGTTTGCCGCGGCAAATGCGCGAAAGCGCGAGCCGGTTATATTTCTGATCCAGAAAGAAGCCGGTCTTTTGCCCGTTTTCGAAATCGACTTCGTAAACAATGCCGTTTTCGGTGATACGCGTGACGGAACTTCCCGGGTGAGTGAGTCCTTCGTACCAGCCCTTGTACTGCGTAAGCCCTTCGAGTTCGCGTATGGCCGAATCATTGCGTTCGTACAGCCCTTCGGCGGGATACCCCATCAGAGCGAGCTGCTCGAAAAGCAGCGGATACACGAGCGTTTTTATCTTTTCCATCCCATAGGAAAGCACCTGCGCCACAAGCACGTTTTCGAACCTGTCCACCGTGAGCCCGGGCATTCCGTCGGCTTCGCCGAAGATCAGGCGCGAGCAGCGGAAATCTTCCGCGCCCATAACGGTAAGACGGTAATCGAGCGCATACCTTATGCGCCTGCGCCAGAAATCTTCGGTAAACGTTTCGTTTGCGTTGGAAGAAAGCACGCGTACGCCTATTTTGCTTTTTTCGCTGTAAAAACCGGTACCGAGATAAGCTCCCTTTTGCGAAAAAACGTCCGCCAAAGCTCCGTTTTCGCAGCGGTCCGGCTTATGAATGAATTCTTCGGCGTAGACCCACGGATGCCCGTTCTTTAACGAAAGCTCGGCTTTTTCGGTCACCGTGAACGCGGGGAACGCGCGCTGTTGTTTCATTTTGCGTATGCTCCTTTTGGATTTTTCGACATTTATTATAATCATTAAATGAAAGGGTGTCAATACCTTTTTCCACTTGACTTTTCCTTGCGGCTATAATATAATATCGGCATAAAACAAAATGCGGTCTGCGTGCCGCGGAACGGAGGATCCATCATGAAAAAGTTCTTTTCTCTGCTGCTCGGCGCCGCGCTGCTGATCCCCGTTCTTTGCGCCTGCGGCGCGGATCCCGGACCGGACGCGAGCGGATATGCGAGTTCTGACGAAAGCGCCGTTTATTCCGAGATCCCCGCGGTGTCCGATGTATCAGACGGCTTTTCCGACGAAGAAAGCGTGCCCGTGACGCCCGCCAAAGACTGGCCGGTGCTGACCGGTACTTTTATTCAGCCGGGGCTGCTCAACTCCATGTCCGTAAAGAAACTGCAGAAGCATTGCGACTATCTTCTCGAGGCCGGGATAGATACGATCATACTCCAATGGTCGCTCACCGACAAAGACGGCGAAGTGACCGGAGCGTTCTTCCCCTGCGCGCTCAGTGAAAACAAATTCGATTCCAAAGTGATAGACCGCCTGCTCGAAGCGTGCGCTTCAAGGGGCGTAAAGGTCATTTTGGGGCTCAACGCGCCGGACGGCTGGTTTTCCAAAGTGCTGGACGACGCTGAATGGTATACCCGCGAAGCCGATCTGGGGGTAAGAGCGGCGCGTGAGCTTTACGGCCTTTACAAGGAAAAATACCCCGAAACGCTTTGCGCATGGTATTTTGAGCCCGAGTATTACAACGGTATGGGCAACAACGGCCGTGCGGCGGAATTCCTGAATCTTTACATAGACGGTCTAAACGCGCTTGACCCTTCCATGCCTTTGTATCTTTCGCCTTTCCTCAGAAGCAGCGTCACGCCAGAAGAGACCGAAAAACAGTGGACAGAGATCTTTTCGCAGACGCGCTTCCGCCCCGGCGACGTATTCATGCCGCAGGACAGCGTGGGCGCCGGCGGCATACAGCTTTCGGAACTGGACGCCTACTTTTCCGCGCTCAAGCGCGCGGCCGACACCTGCCCGGGGTTGGTGTTCATGGCCAACAACGAATGTTTTACAAGCAATTTCAAGGCGGCGCCGTTCGACCGCGTCATACAGCAGATAGTGATAAGCGCAAAATACGCAAGCGGCAATTTCACTTTTGCTTATTCGCACTACGTTTCGCCTGATATCGTAGGCGACCGCACGCTTCACGAACAGTACAAAAGATACTTCGAGACCGGCGAATACGACGTGACTGTCCCCGATCCGCGGCTTTCTTACGACGGACCCAAGACCATGGTATCGCTCGGCAAGCCGTATTCCGGCGCGGTGAGCACCCGCGGCGACGGATGGGACGACAACGGGAAAAAGCTCACCGACGGTATCATACCGGGCTGCAGCGGCAACACCTTTGATTATTTCGGCGCGGAATCCAAGGGCGCCGAACTGGTGATAGATCTCGGCGACACGACCGAAAACCTTTCTGAATTCGCCCTCTACGTCTGTTTCGGCAGCTGGGGCATAAACAGTCCGTACAGCGTGACGTATTACGTTTCCGAAGACGGCGAGAACTGGACCGCCGCCGGCGGAACGGTATATTCATATATGTTGGATTTCGTCGAAAAGACAGACGAATGGTCGCTCTATGATTTCCGCTACGTCAGCGACGCTCCGCTCAGCGGCAGATATGTTAAAGCCACGATAGAGAACAACGGCTGGCTTTGGGCGGGCGAATTCTGCGTTTACACATACGACGCGCCCGAGGACGCCGGATCATGACGGGGTTCGAGCTGGAGATACTTCGCGCGATACAGTCTTTGAAATGCGGGTTAATGGACGCGCTCATGCCGGCGGTCACGTTCTTGGGCAACGGCGGTCTTATATGGATAATCGCCGCCGTGATACTGCTGTGCTTTAAAAAGACGCGCAAATGCGGCATCGCTGTCGCCGCCGCGCTGATCATGGGAGCGCTGCTGAACAGCGCGTTGATAAAGCCGATCATCGCACGCGAAAGACCGTTTACGGCAGACAGCACCATAAAACTCCTCATATCGCCGCCCACGGACTATTCGTTCGCATCCGGCCACACGCTGAGCAGCTTTGCCGCCGCCACCGCAATGGCGTTTTACAGCAGAAAGATAGGCATACCCGCGTATTTTGTCGCCGCGTCTGTCGCTTTTTCGCGGCTGTACCTTATGGTCCACTTCCCCACCGACGTGCTCGGCGGAGCTATCATAGGCGTGGGGATCGGTTTCGTCGGCGTTGCGGCGGCGGGGTATATTCACAAAAAAACAGAGTATTTCATCAGTTCGCGCCGTGCGAAAACGGCAGAGGAGGAACGGAATGGCACTCATACATCTTGATTTCTTTTCCAACGTACTTGGCAAATGCGTCAAAGCGGACGTTATACTTCCGCAGAATACGGCAGGCCAGATCGGCCTTGAAGGCAGCGCGGAGCCGGAATTCCCCACGCTGTACCTGCTCCACGGGATGAGCGACGACGAGACAATATGGCAGCGCCGCACTGCGATAGAACGCTATGCGACCTACCGCGGCTGCGCCGTTGTCATGCCTACGAGCGATCTGGGGTGGTACACGGATATGGAATGCGGTTACCAGAAGTATTACACCTACATAGCAAAAGAACTGCCGCAGATATGCCGCTCGTTTTTCCGCGGTATGTCCGCCAAGCGCGAACTTAACTGGGTGGCGGGGCTTTCGATGGGCGGTTACGGTGCGCTCAAGATAGGTCTGAACGAAAGCGGCTCGTTTTCCCGCGCGATCTGCCTTTCCGGCGCCTACTCTATTGAAGGCAGACCGTTCGCCCCGTACTGGAACGCGATATTCGGCGAAGGCGAAGCGCGTACAAAGCACACTATCGCTTTCGCGCTTGAAAAGTTAAAAGCCGAAAACCGCCCCAAACCGCTTATATATATGGCGTGCGGCACAGAAGACGCGCTGCTGGGCGACAGCCGCAAAACGCGCGACGCGCTTATAAAAGACGGCTTTGACGTCGCTTACGCCGAAGCGCCCGGCGGCCACACCTGGGAATTCTGGGATTCGCAGATAGAGGCCGCGCTGCTGCGCTGGTCAGTACAGGGCGAATGATACATACTTTTGAGGTTTTCGGTATCACCGTTTACCCGTTCACGCTGTGCGCGCTGCTCGGCGCGGCGTTGTTCACGCTTTTTGCGTGGCGTTTTGCAAAGAAACGCGGGGAGACGCGCTATATCATGCCGAAGCTGCTTATGGCGGCGTATTTCGGCGCGGCGGGCGCACTCGCGTACGACGTGCTGTTCAAATTCATAGAAACAGGCAGATTCGTTTTCGGCGGGATATCGTTTTACGGCGGTCTCATAGCCGGCTCGGCGGCGCTGTTTCTGCTGACGCGCCGTGACACGCGTTCGTCGTTGACGCCGGAAGAATGGCTCGACGGCATAACGCTGCCGTTCCTGGCGTTCCATTTCTGCGGCAGGATCGGCTGCTTTTTGGGCGGATGCTGCTACGGAAAACCGACGGAAAGCGCGCTGGGCATATATTTTCCCGACATCCCGGAAGAAGGCATCTTCCATCACGGGGAAAAACTGCTGCCGACGCAGCTGTTCGAGGCCGCGGCGATAGCGCTTTGCGCGCTGCTTCTGGCGACGGCCTTGAAAAAGCACAGGTTCATAAACTATCTTATTCTGTATCCCGCGTGCCGTTTCGCGCTGGAATTCTTCCGCGGTGACGACAGAGGATCGACGGGGTTCTTCCTTTCGCCTTCGCAGCTCGTATCGCTGCTGATACTCACTGTTCCGGTGACATATTACATAATAAGCAAAAAAGCCAAAAAAAGGGAGCGTATAAAAACATGGAAAAATTCAACGTAGGCATAATCGGTCTGGGCTGCCGCGGCAGCTGGGCGGTAAAGGATATCCTTACCGAGCGCGAAGACGTCAACGTGACGTTCGTATGCGACGAGTACGCCGACCGCACCGAAGAAAGCAAAGCAGTCGTGGAAAAAAAGCAGGGGCATACGCCCCACGCTTCGCTCGACTGGCACGACGTTATCGCTTCGCCCGACGTGGACGTTGTGGTCAACTGCACCGCCTGGGAAGGCCACGTGCCCATAAGCACTGCCGCCATGGAAGCCGGCAAGCCGGTCGCCATGGAAGTCGGAGGCGCATACGAGCTGGACGAGTGCTACCGGCTGGTAGACACCTACAAAAAGACCGGTATCCATTGTATGATGCTTGAAAACTGCTGTTTCAACCGCGAAGAGCTTATGGTACTCAACATGGTCCAGCAGGGACTGTTCGGCAAAATAGTGGCTTGCAGCGGCGGGTATCAGCACGACCTGCGCGAAGAAATAAGCTTTGGCCGCGAAAAGCGCCATTACAGACTGCGCAACTACAAAGCGCGCAACACCGATAACTACCCCACTCACGAGCTGGGCCCGATAGCGAAGGTGCTGGACCTGGGTCACAGCAACAAGATGAGCTATCTCGTTTCCATGGCGACGGGAAGCTGGGGTCTGAACGATTACGCAGCCCGCAACGAAAAAGTCGACCCCGAGCTGAAAACGTTCAAATTCCACCAGGGCGACATTGTAAAGACTATGATAAAATGCGCCGGCGGCGAGACTGTTACGCTGACGCTGGACACCACGCTCCCCCGCAGTTATTCCCGCGGGTTCACCGTGCGCGGCACGCGCGGCGCTTATTTTGAAGACGGCGACGGCGTGTTCATGGACGGCGTAAACAGCGAATGGGACAAGAGCTTTTACAACAACAAGCAGCAGTATTTTGAAAAGTACGACCATCCGCTTTGGAAAAAAGACGGCGCGCTCGATTTCCACGGCGGTCACGGCGGTATGGACTGGCTCGTCTACGACGAATTCTTCCGCTACGTTCGCACAGGCGAAACGCCATGGATCGACACCTATGACACCGCTTCCTGGATGAGCATCACCCCGCTCGCCGCAAAGTCCATAGAAAACGGCAGCGCACCGGTGGCTATACCGGATATGAGAGAGATATAAACAACAGATCTGAATAACGCTTAAAAGAGCTTCGCCGGCGAAAAGGACCGCACGGCGAAGCTTTTTGCTATGCTTTGTGCATCATGTACAACCGCTCCCGTTTATTTTCGTTGATTATCACATGCGAAAAAATGTTGCAATACGCTTGATTCAATTGTATAATAAACTTTGGGAAGGTATAACCTCTGTATCTTTGGTATCCATAATTACAGCATAACGGTTACAGAAACGCAAATCACTTAACTTTTCAAACTTCAACAGACCAAATAGTTGTATCTTCTTATGGTGGAGTGTATTAAGTATCAACACCTCTGACGGTTATACATATATACATGCGCTAAACGGATATGCAGCGTATCACCCAACTGCATATAACACTCACACTTTGATCAACAAATGGAATTGAGAATTAAGAAAGGAGTTCACTAATGAAAAACAGCAGACTTATCGTACTTGCTCTGACACTCGCTGCAGCGTTGGCGCTTTTTATAACAGCTTGTTCAAAGCCCGCGGACGTAACGCTGTACGACACAGATCCCGAACCCGCCGCGGCAGATAAGGCGGAGACGCCCGCCATGGAAAAGCTCGACGCGGAAGCCGCGCCCGTCGGCGCAAATGACATCGACAGTTTTGAATACCCCGCGGAAAACCGTACCGAAAACCAGCTTCTTCCGGATTTTGCCGATGTCCGGAATGGGCTTGACATGTGCACGGTCGTCTGTTTCAATGACCTTGACGATCTGCTTGCGCAGAGATTTCAGGAAGACGGCGCGATAGTTACAGGCCGGAAAATTTCTTGCGTCAGCTATAGAAAATACGAAGGCAGGAAGTACTTAGAAGGTTCTGACGGCATATATAGCGACATAACACGGTATTACACGATCACCCGCTTTTTGGTGGAAAAAGTCGCAGAAGGGCAAGGGATCGAAGAGGGAGATATAATAACGATCATCGAAGACTATTCTTTCCTCGACGACGGCAGCGCATACCAAATGGCCCCGCTCTATTCACCGCCCATATACGAAGGCGAAGAATATCTTATAATCATTTCGCCCGATAAACACGATCATATAAACGTCGAGGGCGCGTGGGACGTGAGATCAGCCATACTGATAGACGAATTCAGCCGTAACTACGAGCAATACAACTTTGAGGAACGTTTGGCATTCCGCAGCAAGAGAGGATATTTCCACAATTTGGCCATAGCAAAAGAAGCGATAGAGCGTTTTGCGGACGGCAAATAGATCGAAGTCCGGAGCAAAAAAAAGCGCCGCGCAGTCATTGACTGTGCGGCGCTTTCGTTACGGTCGGTCACCGTTTCAGTTCAGCTGATATTCGCCGGGGTAAAGTATGTATTTGAGCAAAAGCAGCACGTCTTCCGAAGTAAGCGTGCCGTCGCCGTCAAAATCGGCGGGCTGGTTGATCAGGAATTCATTGGAAAAAAGCGTGTGGCGCATAAGGTAAACTGCGTCGTCGGAATCGACGCGCCCGTTGTTATCGATATCGCCGGTGATATAAGTAATGACCGGGGCGGGTTCCTGCGTGGAAAAGCTTATAAGCGGACCGGTGTAGACGTCTCCGGCAATGACGAGATAAACGGAACAGCAGTACGAACTGCCGGGGGCAAGCCCGGCTTCCGGCTGACTGCCGAAATCAAAGCGCGGGACAACGAACATATCGACCGTGCCGAACGCGCCTTCGTATTCGAACGTGCCAAGCGTTTCGCCATCCGGCCCGTAAAGCACGCTGCCGTACGCAGACACGTCCTTTGCGGCGGCGCCGCTGAGTTCGGCGCGCAGCGAGATCTGAGCGTTGGTCTCGGAAGTGTCGGCGCATACGGAGCCGACGTCCCATTCTACAGAAACGGTCTGCTGCTCGATATCAAGATAATGGTAGCCTTTTTCGAACGAGCATTTGGTCCAGCCGTACACCCATTTGCCCTTGCTGTTGTAATAGCCGTATTTCTGAAGGACGCCGTCGTGCACGCGGTAATGAGAATCGGTTATATAGACCTGATCTTTATACTTTTCCGCGGTATAGAGCTTTTCGCCGTCGCGTTCAAGGATTATGAACCAGTGCGGATCGGATATCTTGACGATATCGCCGGTGGAAATATCCGCCGCCTTGCGGTAGAGAGTCCCCTTCCAGCCGTAGGTGCCGTACATGTAATACTCAAAATCCGATGCGAGCGCGGCGCAGCCCCACGCCTTATACAAGCCGTGTTCGGGAGTTTTGCCGTCTTTCCACGGAGTGCCGGCTTTCCAGCGGCTGTCGTTTATGAACTGCCGGTATTTTGCCACGTAGGCGGCATATGTGTCGAAGCCGGAACTTGCGGCGACGTGCGGCAGAGCGGAAAGAAGTATGACCGCCGCGGCAATCAAGGCAACGGCTTTTCTGATTATCCTCATGCGATTTTGACCGATCCTTTATGTTATTTTCAGCCGAGCACTTCTTCTTTGAGGTATGCGCGGGTGAAAGCTCTGCCTTTTTCGTCGTGACATTCGAAGCGGATGAATTTCCAGTCGTAATTGAAGTTTATATCGAATTCGGCTTCGGTTATATCGTTAGCGTTGGAAAGCACCGGGCGTGACGCGCGCGATTCGGTGCGCAGGACCACGGAATGGCAGGGCGAGCATTCCAGATGCACCTTGCCGTCTTCCAGATAAAGGGCGTTGATCACGGGGCCGGTGGAAGCGTACATATCGCCGTTTCTGACCGCTTTGAAAAATTCGGGATATTCGAGTTTTTCCATGCAGATCATATCGAAGCCGCCGAAAGAATCGTTATACGGGGATTCAAGCGACATGCAGGCGTTGTGGTTATCGTCGGTGGCGGAAGGGCACGGATATTTGCCCGCCACGAGCATCTGCTCGTATTCCCTGTCGCCGTAGCCGTTGACCATCTCTTTTTCGCAGCCGGTGTTGAAGACTTCGAACAGGTCGAGCCCTTCGAGCCCTATATAATCAGGGCTGGACTGGAGCGACCAGCGCGGATGGTTGTACTGCGCAAGAAAGCCCGCTTCGTGCGCGCGCCTGATCATATCGTTGGCGACGCCGACATCGTACGCACGGTCCACCGGTATGAATTCGGTACGGCTTTCATCTGAAGAAAAGAAATTCAAATGGTATGTACGCGCGGTCAGCCACGTGCCTTTGACCGGTTCGGTCATGTCGATCTCCACAGCCGTGATCGGGAGGAAATCATCATCCTTGAGATCGGAATGGGGGATGACCTTGTTGTGATCGCTGAAAGCTACTATGGAGTAACCGCGGGACAAATAGTTTTCTTTGTGCTGTTCTACTGTGAAACGCCCGTCGGAATGGACGGAATGGCAGTGCAGATTCGCTTTGTACTGCCTGGTTTGCGGGAGCAAATATTTTTTCATATTATAACACGACCTTTCAGCTTTTTTACGGTTATATTAGCAAATTAAGAAAAAATTAAGCAAATCATCATTCCTTATTATACCTTTTTGGCGGCGTTTGTCAAGAGGAACTATTGACGGGGGGCGGCAAAAAGTTTATAATAAACACGGCGAACATAGCAACGCCGTTTTATTATTTAGTTCAAGGAGAAACCTATGAAACTTACCTGGAAAGAAAAATGCGATATCCTTGCTCAGGATATGTGCATGCGTCATCTGTTCGACACCCTTTGCCTTATGGACCAGGAATTTGCAGTCTGGCTCGAAGGCGACGAAGTAAAAACTTACGATTATAAATACCTCAAAGCCCGTTCGCTCGCCTGCGCCGAAAACATAGAAAAGATCGGCCTGGGCGAAGCCGGCGGCTGGACCGGCATAGCCGTGGACACCTGCAAGGAATGGCCCATTTTCTTTTGGGGGCTGCTCGCTTCCGGCAGGAACGCTCTGCTCCTTGACCCGTCGTTAGACGACGCCGGAATAGCGCATCTTATGAAACAGGCGGGCGCCAAATCGCTTATAACCCGCCGCAAACGCGAACTCGATATACAGCAGGTAACTCCCGAAGAAGCGCTCGGAACAGCCGAATCGCCGAGCGGCGGCTACGAGCCCAAATGGGCGGATCTCATTGCCGCCTGCACCTCCGGCACCACTTCCACTTCCCGCGTATACGTTTATAACGGCGAAGCGGTCTGCCGCCAGATACTCGGCTTTGCACAGCACGAAAAATACCCCTGCCTCACTTCGGAAGAATTCGGGCCGATGAGAGTGGTGGCGTTCCTTCCCTTCAACCACATTTTCGGGCTGATCGCCAACCTGCTCACCATGCCGTTCCAGAACCAGTCGCAGATCTTCCTTAAAGACAGAGCGCCCCAAACGATACTCGAGACAGCGCGCAAATGCGACGCAAAGGTGATCCTCACCGTTCCCCTGCTCGTAAACTCCATCTCTTCCACAATAAAGAAACGCGTAGCGGCACAGTCGGCGTTCAAACGCGGAGCGTTCAAGGTGATGCAGAGCATTTCCCTGACCTGCCAGCGCATAAATCCGCTGTGGGGCCTCAAAGTGGGCAAAAAGCTTTTCAAATCCGTAAACAAGAACCTGTTCGGCAACGGATTCATGGAATTCGTCGTCGGCGGCGCCCATACTCCGGAAGAGCATCTGCGCACCGTCAACTCGCTGGGGTACGCGGTAACGGTCGGCTTTGGTATGACCGAGACCGCCATAACATCTTACGAAAACAAAATAGACCTTAAGACCCGCCTTTCGGGAAGCGTGGGGCTCCCGCTCCCCATAACCGAATACAAGGTCCGCCCGGACGGTAAAGATCCCAACCACGGCGAGCTGCTGATCCGCTGCAACGCCATGCATATAGGCAGGATGGATAACGGAGTCATGGTGCCGCCCGTTGTGGACAAGGACGGCTATTTCGCCACCGGCGACGTCGTCCGCATAGGCGACAAGGGAAGGATGTGGATAGAAGGCCGCATTAAAGACGTCATCATAGGCGAATCCGGCGAAAACGTATACCCCGACGAGATCGAAGACACGTTTGCCGGTATGGAAGGAGTTGAACAGCTTGCGGTATTCTGCACCAAGCCGGGCGAAAACGAGCTGGTCACCGCAATGTTCAACATAGGCGACAAATATTCCGACAAAGAATTCATTTCCCGTCTTTCCGCCGAAGTAGACAGACGCAACAAGACGCTGCAGCCGCTCAAACGGCTCAAAGCGGCTTACGTTACCGACAAACCGCTTCCGGTAGTCAGCTCCATAAAGATCAAGCGCGCCGCCCTGCGTGAAGGAATAGAAAAGAGCACTTTCGCATGCAAGCGCATAGCGCTGGGCGGAGTGGAATACAACGAAGAGATAAGGCCCGGCGGCGTCAAGGAAGCGCCGACGGAAGAAGATCTTGAAGAACTGAAAGCCAAAATAAAGAAATGCTTTGCACGCGAACTCGAGATCGACGAATCGCTCATCAAGGATGATTCCACTTTCACCGACGAGCTTGGCGGCGACAGCCTGCACAGACTCGGCGCGCTGCTCAGAGTAGAACAGGAATTCGGCGTTCAGATCCCCGAAAACGCTTACGAATACTGCACGACGGTAAACGATCTGGCAAAACTCATAAAAGACCTGCGCGCTAAAAAGGCGGCAAAATAAAAGCAAGACCGCAAAATAAAAACAAGCCGAAAGCATTGAGCTTTCGGCTTGCTGCGTTTATAGGTTCAATTGAGTGGATATTCAGAGGGGAACAATACGTGCCGCAGCAGATATACCGCGTCGTCGCTGTCCACTTTGCCGTCGCGCGTGACGTCGGCGGAAGCGGTTTCGTTTTCTATTACGTATTCCGAAGGGAACAGAACGTGCCTGAGCAGATAAACCGCGTCGTCGCTGTCGATCCTGCCGTCGCGGTCTACGTCGCCGCGCGCATAAGCGGGCTTTCCGTCGAGCGTGACTCTTGCGCCGGTGCCGGCGATGAGCTGGGACTGCTGGATGTCCGCGTCGAGCCCGTAGCGGACGTCGTACACTTCGAACACGTGAGCGACCGAAAGATCCGCTCCCGGCGTGAGTGTGAACGGAACGGTAACGCTTTGGCCGGAGGCGAACAGCGTGCGCTTTACGCCGCTGCCGTTCAATATGCTTTCAACGGTAGTCCAATCTATGTAGCAGAATTCGACCACGCCCTGTTCGCCGGAAGGTATGACGATGAGCTGATCTTCGATAGCGGCGGGAAAGCCGGTGCCGGACGGTACGACCGAATACCCCTGACCGGTAGTAACGGTAAAAGCGGACGGATCATACCTGAGTTTGAAACGGACGCAGGTGAGATAATGCCCCTGCTGAACTTGCGGGACAGATGTGAGCGTGAGCGTAAATCCGCCGCCCGCGGCGCCGGGTTCGATATACGAAAAGCCCACCGAAAGTCCGCTTTGACCGGCGGCTGAGACAGGTCCGAACGCAAACGTGAGCGCAAGTATGACTGCAGCCAATGCAGCGGCTGTTTTTTTGAACAGAGCCATTTCTCTCCCCTTTCCGCCGAAAACGGCGCTTTTTTGAAATCGCATTATAATTATACCATCCGCCGGAAAGTTTGTCAATAGATAAGATGACCCAAGCGCGGCCGTTTGGTCGAAAAAGCTTATTTGTGCTTGAAATCAGTTGAAAATCTTTATATTTTGCTATTGCTTTTTGAACGTTGATGATGTATTATTATTTGTAATAGTGTAAAAATGCCGTTTTATCGGCCGACTGCCGCAGACCCGGCTCACGCCGCGTTGCGACACAACATATTTGTTATGATCGAATTAAAGAAATTTCCGCCTGCCGCGATAGCGTTTTTCGGAGAAAAAGGCATTCCGCACGACGAATGTCTGATCACTTGCGAAAGCGACCTGGGCACAGACGGCGTAAGAAAAAACGTTTACGTTCTGCTTACAAAAGAAAAAATAGCCGTAGCGGAAGGGTTCGTGAATTTTGCCGGTAAAGCAAAGGCGAGCGACCGCACGGAAATATTCACCTGCACCGCGTTCCGCGAGTTTTTGCTTGAAAAATGCGAAAACGTCAATGTGGAGCTGTTCATTTCCGGCGGACGCGCAGTTTGCGAATACGAAGGCGAGACCGCCGAGATAGTGCGTTTCACTTTCGCCTGCCGTCACGACGTCAACGTGCTTTGCGACGCCGCCACGAAGCTCAAAAAAGACGGCAGTTTTGACGAAGAAAAGTTTAAGAACGAAAACGAAGATTCGCATTTCTGCCCAAAGTGCCATACCCGGTATCCCGACCAGGACCGCAAGATCTGCCCCAAATGCATGGAGAAGGCAAAGCTGATAAAGCGCCTGTTCAAGATGTTCGTGCGGTATAAGTATTACATAATGCTCATACTGCTCACGTTCCTGCTGGTGGCGGGTCTGCGCGTTATAACGCCGTACGTTTCCAACAAAATGTTCATCAGCGACGTGCTGACTCCCGGCGGGAGCATGTACGGCGAGATAGGCAAGATACTGCTTATGATCATAGGCGTCCGCCTGATCTCGTTGCTTATCTCAATAGTGAACGGCATCATTTCGGCTAAAGTCGCCGCCGACGTGGTATACGATCTTAAAAAGACCATATTCAACACCATAGGCGGACTTTCGATGCGGTTCTTCACCAACCGTCAGACCGGCGGTCTGATGACGCAGATCAACTCGGACGCGACGCAGATATACTGGTTCTTCTGCGACGGATTCCCCTACCTGCTCACCAACTCGGTGCAGCTTCTGGTGGTGCTGGCGGTGATGCTCACGATGGATCCGCTGCTCACGCTGTTCACTTTCATTACCATCCCCGTATTCTTCCTTACCTTCAAGATCACGTTCACGCTGTTTTCAAAGCTCCACGCAAGGGCATATTCAAAACGCCGTTCGTACAATTCGCTCATATCCGACGTTCTGAACGGTATGCGCGTGGTAAAATCCTTCTCACGCGAAGAAGAAGAGATGGGCCGTTTTCAGAGCCGCTCCAAGGCGCAGGCCGACGCCCAGGAAAAGATAGGCGTCACCGCGAGCAAGACTTTCCGCACGATCGGCTTTATTATGAAACTCGGCTCGTTCGTGGTCTGGGGCGTGGGCGGCTGGCAGATCATTAGGCACACCGGCGGGATGGATTACGGCAGACTGGCGACCTTTGTTGCGTACGTCGCCATGATCTACGATCCGCTAGATTTCTTTGCGGATATTTCCAACTGGTGGTCGGAATGTCTCAACGCGCTGCAGCGTCTGTTTGAGATAAGCGACTCGGTCCCCGAAGTAAAAGAAGCCGACGACCCCGTTGACGCCGAAATAAAAGGCGAAGTGGAATTCAAAGACGTGGTATTTTCGTACGAAGAAAACCGCACGGTCATAGATCACGTTTCGTTCGACGTTCCTGCGGGTTCGACTTTGGGCATAGTGGGCCATACCGGCGCGGGAAAATCCACGCTTGCCAACCTGCTTACGCGGCTTTACGATCCCAACGAGGGCTGCATAAAGATAGACGGCGTTGACCTTAAAGAGTATTCATTCGATACGCTCCGCCGCTCTATTGCGATAGTATCGCAGGAAACTTACCTTTTCCGCGGCACGATAATGGAAAACATCCGCTACGCGCGCCCGGAAGCGACAAACGAAGAGATAATACAGGCGGCGAAGATAGCTTCGGCGCACGAATTCATAATAAAATACCCCGATGCGTACGAGACTGTGATCGGTTTCGGCGGAAAGGAACTTTCGGGCGGCGAAAAGCAGCGCATTTCCATAGCGCGCGCCGTGCTCAAGGACCCCGCCGTTCTGATACTTGACGAAGCGACCGCCGCCATGGATACGCAGACCGAGCGTTCCATTCAGGAAGCGCTTGAAAAGCTTACCGAAAACCGCACGACGATCATTATCGCGCACCGGCTTTCCACTCTGCGCGACGCAGACAAGCTGATATTGCTTGATAACGGCAAGATGCCTGAGCAGGGCACCGCGCAGGAGCTTTTGAAGAAAAAGGGCAAGTATTACGAGCTTTACAAAATGCAGCTGGAAGCCCTTAAGACAATCGGTATAGAGGAATAAGACAATGGAAAGCAAAAACGATTTTCTGAGCATTGTAAAAATAGAATATCTCACGCCCGAAAACGCAAAGTTTTCCGAATCCGTGAACGGTTTCCCGCAGCTCAAAGCGTTCATACCCAAGGTAAAAAAAGACGACCTTGAAGAAGAAAACGCAAGCTCTGAACCGGTCTGGCAGGACCTGGGCAGGGTTTTCTTCCACCGCGCTTTTCCGTACGACAATGCCGAAAACTTCATTTCCGTTACAGACAAAGAAGGCAACGAATACGGACTTATCCGCTCGCTTTCGGATTTCGACGGATGCGGACGCGACATAATAGAACGCGAACTGAAACGCAAATACTACACTCCGGTCATTACCAAGATCAAGTCAGTCAAAGAGCGGTTCGGGTATTCTTACTGGGAAGTAGAGACCGAAAACGGAAGCGCGTCGTTCGCGATGCACGACACTTTCCGCAACACCGCAAAGATATCCGAAGAACGAGTCGTGCTGACTGACGTCGACGGGAACAGATACGAAATAAAAGACGTTTTTGCGCTCGACCGCAAAAGCTACCGCAAAATAGAGCTTTATTTATAAAGGAATCAATATGTTACCGAGACTTAAGATCGACAGACATTTTTACGATTCCGCGCGCCTCGGCGCCGAACAGGCGCTCGGCTGTTCGCCGCTGTTCGGTTTCAGGTTCGACCTCGACCGCGATAACACACCGTGCGCCGGGTTCGGAGCTGTCAGTTCCGGCAAGGTCTGCGTCTGCTGCGGAGGCAGCGTTGCAGTCCTGGAAATAGCGCGGATGGAAGAAATAGAATACGTGCAGTATATCGGCTGCGCCGCCGTGGAATACACGCTGGACGGCGACCGCTTTGAGCTTTGCCGTTCCGATATGAAGAACGCAGTCGCGCTGCAGAACGCCGTCAAACGTCTGCGTTCCCTGCACGAAGGCAAGGATATAGGCCATATCCGCGAAAACGAAGACGAGACCGCCTGCCCGGTATGCGGCACTCCGTACCGTGCGGGCTCCAAGATCTGCCCCAACTGCGCAGACCGCAAAAAACTGCTCACCCGGCTGTTTCCCGTGGCAAAGCCGCACCTGGTGCCGCTGCTGGTGAGTCTGGTGCTGTATTTCGCCGGAGTGGGGTTAAGCATATACAACGGCACCATCAACCGCACGCTGGTAGACGATTATCTGCACACTTCAACGCCTAAATCCGACGGATTCTGGACCGTGATAGCCCTTATGGTGGGAGTCGCGCTGTTTTCGGCGCTGCTGCCGATGATCCGCGGCATAATATTCGCCAAGGTCGGCAACCGAATAACGGTCAAGCTGAGGCAGGAAGTATACCAAAAAGTCCAGGCGATGTCGCTTTCGGGCATAAGCCGCCGCACCGCGGGAGAGATCATTACCCGCGTCACTTCCGATACGGACGTGATGCGCGAATTTCTGGTTTCCATTCTACCCGACGTACTGCGCATATCGCTCACTTTTATAGGCATCAGCATAGCAATGTTCATAATGAACTGGAAGCTGACGCTTATGATACTCATTCCGGTGCCGCTCATAATCCTTATGTTCTATTCGTTAAGGACTTTTATGAATTCCATCTATCACCGCCAATGGCACGCCGAAGAGGCGGTCAATTCCCTGCTTCACGACGTGTTTTCGGGGATCCGCGTGGTAAAGGTGTTCGGGACCGAAAAATACGAAAATCACCGTTTCGACGTGGCTTCGCGGCGCGTACGCGATATTTCCAAGAAAAACGAAATCACCTGGAACAAGATAATGCCGTTTGCCGACTTTTTGCTCGGCATAGGCGAATACGCCATACTTTTCTTCGTGGGGTCTTCCATAATCGCGGGGACTTCCACGCTGGGCGAGCTGACGCAGTTCCTCGTTTACGTGGGGCTCATATACGGACCGCTCCGCCAGGCGGCGTTCCTGCCCAGGCGTTTTGCGCGAGCCATGACTTCCGCCGCCAAGGTGTTCGAGCTGATAGACGAAGAACCCGACGTGGCGAATTCCGAAAACGCGGTCGAACGCGAAATGACCGGCAACATCCACTTTGACAAAGTCTATTTCGGCTATAACAACTACGAAGACGTGTTAAAGGATATAACGCTTGATATAAACAAAGGCGAAATGGTCGGCATAGTCGGCCGCAGCGGCGTCGGAAAATCCACCATGATAAACCTTGTCATGCGCCTGTACGACGTGCGTTCGGGCAGCATCACCGTGGACGGAGTGGATATACGGGATTACGACCAGCACTGTCTGCGTTCGCAGATCGGCGTGGTATTGCAGGAAACGTACCTTTTTAAAGGCACGATCTATTCCAACATAGCGTACGCGCGGCCCGGCTGTACTCCCGACGACGTGATCCGCGCCGCCAAGCTCGCCAACGCGCACGAATTCATAATGCGCCAGCCGGACGCCTACAACACGATCGTGGGCGAACGCGGTCAGACGCTTTCCGGCGGGGAACGCCAGCGCATAGCCATTGCGCGCGCGATCCTGCGCGACCCGAAGATACTCATTCTCGACGAAGCGACCGCCTCGCTCGATACCAAGACCGAAAAGCTCATTCAGGACGCGCTTGAAAAGCTGATTTCTGGCAGGACTACGATAGCGATCGCCCACCGGCTTTCGACTCTGCGCAACGCCACAAAGCTTGTGGTGCTTGAAAAAGGTCAGATCGAGGAAATGGGCAGGCACGAAGAACTGATAGCGAACAAAAAACGTTATTATAAACTCGTCATGGCGCAAAGACAGATGTCCAAGCTGAAAAACTGATATCCGCCTTTTGCCTCTTACGCAAGGAAAGGAAAACGGTATCGTTCACGATAGCCGTATCAGGACGCGTGCCTTTCGGCACGGCAATATCGGGCGATTGACATCTGACGCCGACAAAACACGCAATGATTTGAAAAAAGGAGCATAAATACAATGAAGAACACAGAAAAAACAATGGATAAGATCGTTGCCCTTTGCAAGGGGCGCGGTTTCATTTACGCCGGAAGCGAGATCTACGGCGGACTTGCAAACACGTGGGACTACGGTCCTTTGGGCGTAGAGCTGAAAAACAACGTCAAACGCGCCTGGTGGAAAAAGTTCGTTCAGGAAAACCGCTATAGCGTGGGGCTGGACGCCGCCATACTCATGAACCCTCAGACATGGGTCGCTTCGGGACATCTCGGCGGATTTTCCGATCCGCTGATGGATTGCCGTCAGTGCAAGGAGCGCTTCCGCGCTGACAAGCTCATAGAAGACTGGGCGGCCGAAAACGCATACACGCTCGAAAAGCCCATAGACGCTTTTTCGCAGGCCGAAATGAAGCAGTTCATAGATGATCACAACATTCCCTGCCCTTCGTGCGGGAAGCACGATTTTACCGATATAAGGCAGTTCAATCTTATGTTCAAAACGTTCCAGGGCGTGACCGAGGACGCGAAGAACACAGTTTATCTGCGCCCCGAGACCGCACAAGGTATATTCGTCAACTTTGCGAACGTCCAGCGCACCACCCGCCGCAAGCTGCCGTTCGGCATAGGCCAGATCGGCAAATCGTTCCGTAACGAGATCACGCCGGGCAACTTTATATTCCGCGTGCGCGAATTCGAACAGATGGAACTGGAATTCTTCTGCAAGCCGGACACCGACCTCGAATGGTTCGACTACTGGCGTTCTTTCTGCCGCAATTGGCTGCTTTCGCTGGGGCTCAAAGAAGAAAATCTGCGCCTGCGCGATCACGACAAAGACGAGCTCTGCTTCTATTCCAAAGCGACCACCGACTTTGAATTCCTCTTCCCGTTCGGATGGGGCGAGTTGTGGGGCGTAGCCGACAGGACCAATTACGATCTTACGCAGCACATAAACTGCTCCGGTCAGGATCTTACGTATTTCGATCAGGAATCCAACGAACGTTACGTTCCTTACGTCATAGAGCCCTCGCTCGGCGTTGAACGTTCGGTGCTGGCGTTCCTGGTAGACGCATACGACGAAGAAAACATAGGGACGGAAGAAAAGCCCGACGTGCGCACCGTGCTTCATCTGCATCCGGCGCTCGCGCCGTTCAAGGCAGCCGTACTGCCGCTTTCCAAAAAGCTGGGCGACAAGGCGCAGGAAATAGCCGACGAGCTTTCCAAATACTTCCCCGTTGATTACGACGAGGCGGGGTCCATAGGAAAACGTTACCGCCGCGAAGACGAGATAGGCACGCCGTTCTGCGTGACGGTCGATTTCCAGACGGTAGGCGACGAAAATACGCCCGCCGACAACTGCGTGACCGTCCGCGACCGCGATACCATGGAACAGGTGCGTATCCCCGTTTCCGAAGTCCGCAAGTATATAGAAGACAGAATGGCGTTCTGAAAATAAAAGAGACGGCTTTTGCGCCCTGAAAGGCGCAAAAGCCGTTGGATTTTTGCTTTTATCTTCCGCCGCAGCCGCCGCTTTCACGCGGGGGGTCCGCATAAGGGTAGAATTCGCCGTAGGGGAATCCCATTTTGCCGAACACCGAACACGGGTCGGTGTTGCCCTGAGGGGTGGATTCTTTTTCGGGCAGGCAGAAATTGCAGGCGGGCAGCATAAGCTGTACCGGGCGTTCCATGCGGATGACGCTGAACATACCTATGGTGATATACACGCGTTTGGAACCGATATCATCGGTGAAATTACCTTCGAAGCGGCAGCAAACGGCCTCCGGGATGGAATCCGCGGAAATGCAGCAGGTCCCGAAAGGTCTGCATCTGTCCATTATCTTGACGTCGAGCGCTACCGGCTGAGCCACCTCCACGCTGACCGTGGGGAGCGTGGGCTCGGTATTGCATTCAAGGTCTTTCTGCGTAGGGCAGAACGAATTGTGGCGCGGATCCGAAGTGAACACGGTGACGTTCTTTTCGCTGCCGTAAAGGATTATCTTCTTATCGTAGGCGGCAAGCCCCGTGACTTCAACGGATTTGCCGTTGCACATGCAGCATTCCAGCGTGACGCAGAAATAGAATCTGATATTCACCTGATAAAAGCCGCGGTTGAACGGAACGCTTTCAAGCGAGATGTTGGTATCTATGACTTCGACGTTTTTGCACCGCACCGCGTTGGCATGATCGATGGCGTCCTGATAGCAGTCGCAGAACTGCACACGAATATCTTCGAGACAGTCTTTATCCCTTGCGGAATCAAAGATCTTGTTTACGCTTATGCAGCACACGGGGTCGGAGGGTTTTCCGCACAGAGGGCGGTTTTGAGGTCTTTCAACCATTTGTGTTTTCCTCCCGTAGAGTATTTAGGAAAAAAGCTTTCCTGTTACAGATTATGCAAAACTGTCGCCGTGGTGCGCAAACAAACCGAAAGGGCACGCTATGTTCCTGACTCACGAAATACCGCCGGTATATTCGGCGGATTCAAAAATACTCATACTTGGTTCTTTTCCTTCCGTCGTTTCAAGGCGCGAAGGGTTCTATTACGCGCACCCGCAAAACCGGTTCTGGCGCGTGATAGCCGCCGTTTTCGGCGAAGTTCCGCCAACGGACACCGATTCAAAAAAAGCGTTCCTGATATCGCACGGGATCGCGCTGTGGGACGTGATAGCCGATTGCGATATAGAAGGCAGCGGCGACGCCGATATACGGTCGCCGCGCTGCAACGACATTTCGCGGCTGCTTGGCGAAACGGACGTAAAAGCTATATTCACGGCCGGAGCAAAAGCACACGAGCTCTACGAAAAGTTTGTTTTTCCGTCTACGGGGATCCACGCCGTGCGTCTGCCTTCGACCAGCCCCGCGAACGCCGCGCTTTCTGCGGAAAAACTTGCCGAAATATGGCGTTTGGAAATAAAAAAGGTATTGACATAACCGTATGTATATGTTATATTAAATTGTACTTCTTATCAAGAGAGGCGGAGGGACCTGCCCTGTGAAGCCCGACAACCTGCCCGGTCATACCGCGGTAAGGTGTCAATTCAGCGGAATTTATTTTCCGGCAGATGAGAAACGTCAAAGTCGCTTATCGTCTGCCACGGCAGGCGATTTTTTTACCCCGCCGGAAAGGACCAACAAAATGATAAAAAGATTTTTCACTTCCGAATCCGTCACCGAAGGACATCCCGATAAGATCTGCGACCAGATCTCCGATTCCGTGCTCGACGCCATAATCGCCAAGGATCCGACGGCGCGCGTCGCGTGCGAG
>CACYCI010000014.1 GCA_902772845.1 uncultured Ruminococcus sp. | reverse complement strand
TTTTAAAGCTCAGTTTGGACTCAGTCTTGCCCGAAAGGAACATCCAAAGCAATACGATCCAGCTCACCAGCTGGCTTAATGCGGTCGAAAGTCCCGCACCGTCTATATCCATGTTCAACCCGAACATCAGTATGGGGTCGCCTATCATGTTCAGCACCGCGCCGGACATCAGACCTATCATCCCCAGAAAAGCTTTGCCTTCGTAACGCAGAATGTTGTTGAGCGTAAGGCACGAACACATAAACGGCGCCGAAACGAGTATATACGAAATATACGTCTTGGCAAACGGCGCTATAGTTTCCGTACTGCCGAGCCAAAAGACTATATCGTCCAAAAAAATGAACCCGACAATGCAGATAATCAATCCGCAAATGAATGATGCAAAGAATCCGACCGATGCATGCAGCGACGCGTTCTGCTTGTCCTGTTTACCGAGCGCGCGTGAAAGTATGCTGCCCGCGCCCTGACCGAACATAAAACCGAACGCCTGTATTATTGCCATAAACCCGAAGACAACGCCTACCGCGCCGCTTGCGCTGTTGCCCAGCCGGCCTACAAACGCAGTGTCCACGAGATTGTAAATGTTTGTGACGAGCATCGAAACGATCGCCGGGACCGAAAGGCCCAGTACCAGCCGCGGAATAGGCGTGGCGGTCATTTTCTCGTATTGCGTGATGTTGTTTGAGCGCTTCATAAAGACAGATCTTCTTTCACATAATTCCTTATTATTTTATCGCATCCGATCTCATATTGTCAAGTGCCATTTGTTATTGAAAAAGCGGAAAAGAAAAACGCAGTCTTGACATTTTCAACAATTTGTGACATAATGGTCACATATTTGCGGCGCGGTATGTTGTTTAAGGTGTCGCGCGCGGTATCGGAGTGTAAAAATGAAAAAGATCATCGGAACGGTCGCGACCGTTTGCGTCGTACTGACGCTTGTAGTATTGAGCATTGTCTTCGGCACCGGCTCTTTCAGCCGTTTGCAGCTCGACACGCTTTCCGTCCTTCTTATCGTCTGCGGATGCAGCATAGTTTACTGTTTTGTTGTGGGCGAGATTACGAAAAACTATTCACAAATGGATAAGTTGTGGAGTTTGCTCCCCATAGTCTATACCTGGATAATCGCCGCCAAAGGCGGAATGGATATCCGGCTCGTGGTATATGCGATCATAGTCACCGCGTGGGGGATCCGGCTTACGGTCAATTTTGCGCGAAAAGGAGCATACCGGCTGAGATTCTGGGAAGGGAACGAAGACTACCGCTGGTCGATAGTACGCGGAAGTCCGTTTTTCAGGCATTCCGTTGCATGGACTCTTTTCGACCTGCTTTTCATAAGCATGTATCAGAATCTTCTCGTGCTTGCGATATGCCTTCCGGCGCTTTCGTGTATGGAGTCCGTTCAACCGTTCGGCGCGCCGGACTTTGCCGCCGCGGCGCTTGCTGTAGCGTTCCTTGTACTTGAGACGGTTTCCGACGAGTATCAGTGGAAATTCCACCAGACAAAAAAACGCCTGCTTTCCGGCGGAAAGAAACCGGAAGATATAGAACGCCCGTACGATCTCGGATTCAATACGCTCGGTCCGTGGGCATATATGCGGCATCCCAACTATCTCGGCGAGCAGGGAGTCTGGCTGAGCTTGTACATATTCGTTATAGGAGCCGGAGCCGTGAACTGCGGCGTTTTCAACGTGACGTTTATCGGGCCGCTGCTGCTTGTCCTTCTTTTTATAGGGAGCTCTACGCTCGGAGAAAAGATCTCCTCAGGCAAGTATCCGGCTTATAAGGACTATATGGAAAAAGTCTGCAAATATCTCCCGATAAAGAAATACAGCAGGTGATCGTTCACCGGCTTTCTTCCATTTGAAAAAACTGCGTGGGAAACGCAGTTTTTTTGCTTTTGAGTTAAAAAAACTGTTGACAAACAGAATTATATTTGATAAAATATAATTGCTTCAAATGATACAGGGGTGAAAAAATGCAATATGATTATCGCGAAGCCATGAAACTTTCCAACCAGCTTTGCTTTCCGCTATATGCAGCGGCGCGCGGCGTGGTAAGTCTGTATACGCCGTATCTTAAACCGCTGGGGCTCACCTATACACAATATATAGTTTTTCTTGCGCTGTGGGAAAAAGACGGCGTAAGCGTAGGCGAGCTTTGCGAAAAGCTCATGCTCGATAACGGCACGCTGACGCCGCTGCTCAAAAAAATGCAGTCGGCAGGTTATATCGAACGCCGCAGGAGTGAAAAGGACGACCGCGTAGTGGTCATATCTCTCACCCGTGAGGGAAAAGACCTTCAGTCCAAAGCAAAGGATGTCCCGGTAAAAGTGGCGGGCTGCCTCGCCCTTCCTCCGGAAAAAGCCGACGAGCTTTACAAGCTTTTATATGAAATAATCAACAACAATAAAAATAAACAACAGGAGGATTCTTCTAAATGAAAACAGTGTACGATTTTACGGTAAAGGACAGAAAGGGAAACGACGTTTGCCTTTCGGAATACAAGGGGAAAGTGCTCCTTATAGTCAACACTGCCACCGGGTGCGGCTTTACTCCGCATTACGAGCCGCTCGAGGCGATGTATAAGGAATTCCGCGACAAGGGGTTCGAAATACTCGATTTCCCGTCCAATCAGTTCGCCAATCAGGCGCCGGGCACCGATGACGAGATCCATGAATTCTGCACCCTTAAATTCGGTACTGAGTTCCCGCAGTTTTCAAAGATAGACGTAAACGGCGAAACTGCTGATCCTCTTTTTGCTTTTCTCGCTTCCGAAAAGCCGTTTGAAGGGTTCGGCAAAGGCGTAAAAAACGCCATGCTCAATAAATTTGCCAATATGAACAACAAAAAATTCGGCGATAAAGCTTATATCAAATGGAATTTCACTAAATTCCTTACAGACCGCGAAGGAAACGTCATAGCCCGTTTTGAGCCCACTGCGGATATGGAAGACGTCAAGGCCGCTGTCGCGGCTCAGCTGTGACCGAAAGGAAACCGATATCGTTATGGAAACGGAAAACAAAGATATCGCATCTCTTGCTGCAAACAGGGAAAAAACCATTGTTAAAGTAAGTATTGCAGGGATCATAACTAACGCGGTGCTCGTCGCGTTCAAGGCGTTCGTAGGGTTTATGTCGAACTCTATTGCGGTGATCCTTGACGCCGTCAATAACCTTTCCGACGCCGCGTCGTCGGTGGTAACGATCATCGGCGCCAAGCTCGGTGCAAAGCAGCCGGATAAAAAGCATCCGCTCGGTTACGGAAGGATCGAGTATATAAGTTCCATGATCGTGGCGGCTCTCGTCCTGTATGCCGGTATTACCTCGCTGGTAGAATCGGTCAAGAAGATCATATCGCCCGAGCTCGCGGATTACAGCGCTGTCTCGCTTATAATTATAGGTGTGGCGGTCGCGGTCAAGCTCGTGCTCGGTCTGTTCGTCCGTCGCAAAGGGGCCGAGGTGAATTCCGGCGCGCTCGTCGCTTCCGGTTCCGACGCGATGTTCGACGCGGTCCTTTCGGCTTCCGTACTCGCTTCGGCTGTCGTTTACCTCATCTGGAACGTTTCGCTCGAAGCATACGTCGGGGTCATAATCGCCTGCTTCATCATTAAAGCCGGCGTGGAAATGATGATAGAAACGCTCAACGACATTATCGGTAAGCGCGAAGACAGCGAAGCCGTGCGCGAGCTTAAGGATATCGTCAGCAATGAAGAGTCTGTCATAGGCGTATATGACGTAACGCTGTTCAATTACGGTCCTAACCGCAACTACGGCTCGCTCCATATAGAATTGCCGGATACGATGAAGGTCGACGATGTAGACAGGGTAACGCGGAAGATCCAGGCAGACGTCTTCAAAAAGACCGGCGTGATACTCACCGGGATCGGCGTATATTCGTTCAACACTTCTGAAGACGAAGCGGCGCAGATGCGCAACAAGATCCTTAAGACGGTGCTTACACACGAATGGGCGCTTCAAATGCACGGGTTTTACGCCGACGTCGTGAATAAGACGCTGCGTTTCGACGTGGTCGTGAGCTTCGATATAGACCGCAAAGAGGCGCTTGCCGAACTTTATGGTGAGATCGGCGCACTTTATCCCGATTATGCAATGACCATCGTACTTGACATAGACGTAGCGGACTGATAAAGGAAAAAACGTTTTTATTACCGGGGGTGGAAAGTTTGACTTTCCGCCCCGGTCCGCGCTTGACAAGCAAACTGCAAAGGTATATAATATCAAAGTCGAAATGATTTTTGCGCATTCGTGGATCCGCCTGAGTTAAAAGGGCGTGCTCGGTTTGCGGCAAGAAGAGAAGACCGGGGGATAACAATATGAACGAACGGGTATTTTTAAAAGACGGCTGCAGTGCAAAAGCGGTGCTCGGTTTTATTGAAAAAGCGGCGGCAGACGGGGTGAATCTGCGCGCGATGCAGATCTACAGGCACGGCGAGCCGCTTGTCAAAGTCTGCATGGCGCCGTACGATTTCGGATCGCCGATGCACCTCTATTCGCTTTCGAAATCGTTTACGTCGATAGCAGTAGGCATCTGCTGCGATAAAGGCCTGCTTTCTCCCGACACTGTCGTCAGCGAGCTGATGCCAGAACGTATGCCGGAAAATATCAGCGATACCGCGCGCGGTATAAAGCTTTGCGATCTGCTTTCCATGCAGAGCGGGCACAGCGAATGCAAACTGTATAAGATGCGCTGGGCGGACGACGCCGTAAGGGCCTTTTTTGAGGAGCCGCTCACTTACGAACCGGGTACTACTTTCGTTTACAGTACTGGAGCCACCTGCGTCTGTATGGCGTGCGTTGAAAAGGTCACCGGTATGAAAGGGACCGATTTTCTTTACGAAAACCTTTTTAAGAAGCTCGGTATAAAAAAGCCGCGCTGGCGCGAGACTGTCGACGGCACCACGCTGGGCGGCGTAGGACTTTATCTTTCCAGCGACGATATCACAAAGACTGCGCTCATGCTGGCGAACGGCGGCGTCTGGAACGGCGAACGCATAGTCAGCGAGGAATATATCCGACTTGCCACAAGCAAGCATTCGCTCGATATAAACAACGGCGCGCCTGACTGGATCGCCGGTTACGGTTTTCAGTTTTGGCTGAACGACCGCGGCGGTTTCCGCGGCGACGGCGCGTTCGGTCAGTTGCTGCTCGTGTTCCCGCAAACGGGCTACGTTATGACGTTTATGGGGGAAGTAGGCAATATGGCGACCGAAATGAAGCACATTTACGGTCTTCTTGATTCGCTCGATTCCGCGCCTGCGGGAATGATGCAGGAACTCGTCAGATATGCCGAAACACGCTACTTGCCGCATAACATATCGTTTTTTGGCAACGATTTATCATACGGCGTAGCGCAGAATACGATCGGATTGAATAAGATCCGCTTTTGCGGAAAAGGCACGCTGCGGGTGGAACTCGGCACCGATTACGGCGAACACGTTATTTCCTGCGGTAAGGACGGTTTTATCCTGAACCGGCTCGTGCTGCGCGGCTTCAATCCGAACATAAGCGCGCTCGATCCCGATACCGGAGCGCTTGAGCGCGTGAACGTTTTCGCCGCATATACCGATATGCCCGAAAGCGAGCTTTGCGGAAAGGCGATCGTTTTGCGCCATGCCGATACTTGCCACGTTCAGCGCTGGTACGTCAGGGACGGCAATCTGAAGATCGAGACTTTCGTTGGCGACCTGCCCGTGCGTGAATTCACGCTTATATGAACGCTTAAGAAGAATGCAGGCTTTGAATGCTTGCTTTTTTCTTTTGAAGCGCATTTATGCCGGATATACGCTTGATTATCCGTTTTGTATATGCTATAATCGGTCAGGCGCTTTATCAAAAAAATTTGGGGACGTGCATCAGTGGGGCTTTCTAAAAGAACGGTAAAGTTTATCAATAAAAAATGCGTCGGATCGCTTGCCGGGAAAACTGTGCTCATAACCGGCGCAAACGGCGGCGTGGGTTTCAAGACAGCAGAGACTATGGCGTATCTCGGCGCCCGTGTGATTATGGCGTGCCGCGATCTGAAAAAGGCGGAGGCAGCCGCTCAGTCGCTGCTTGATGACTATCCGTATGCGCAAATAAGCGTTATGCGCCTTGATATGGCTGATTTCGCGTCGATCGATGAATTCGCCGAACATCTGCCGGACGTCGACGTGTTCATAAATAATGCGGGCGTGTTCCACCGCCCGGGCGAGCTCACGAAAGACGGCTTCGATCTCGTAATGGGGACAAATTATATCGGCGTTTTTTATCTTGGCAAAAAAGTGCTTCCCAAACTTGAAAAATGCGGGCATGACGTCGCATATATAAACACGATCTCGATCGTTCACAAACTTGCAAAAGTCGATCTTGCCGGATTCTATGAAAGCAAGGGCTCATATCCGCGTTCAAAACTCTGTCTTGCCCGTTACAGCGAATATTTGGCGGCAAAATACAGCGGGACAAATATCCGGGTCTATATGGATCATCCGGGCATCACAATGACGCAGATCGCTTCGCATATATTCGGCAGATGGTACGTCCTTACCAAGCTGATGCCGTTCAATTCTGTCGAAAAATCATCGCTTTCCGCCGTGTGGCTCCTGACAAACGACGTGCCTTCAGGAAGCGTCGTCGGGCCGGGCAGATTATTCTGCGGTTGGGGATATCCACGGATCAACAAAAAAAGCAAACGCGCATTGTGCGATATCGATCGGCTTATCGGGTTCACAGAAAAAGAAATAGGAAACAAACTGCCGGTAAAACGCGGAGAATGACACGGCGGTCGTATTATGAAGCGGGAAATATATCTTCGCTTCTTTCGTTTATAGGCAGCCGTGCGCGCCGCAATTTTGCATACAGTAAAAACGCCGATACGCTTGCGGTTTTTTTGCGTAAATATGCATTTTTGCATTGATTTTGTAAGAGCTTCTATGTATAATATATTTATAGATTTTATACAGGAGGCGTTCTGATGCTGGAGGACGGAAACGGCAAAATGTTTTTCCCGGGCGAGGGTTGGCGCGTTGCCGCAAAGAAGAAAGCGCATGCACTCAACATAAAATACAATTCGCTTACCGAATATCAGCCGGAAGAGCGCAAAGCGGTATTGCGCGAGCTTTTAGGCGAACTTAACGAAGGCGTTTCTTTCAACGCGCCTATCACTTTTCATTATGGCATACACACAAAAATCGGGAAAAACACATTTTTTAATTTCAATTTCACATGTCAGGATGACTGTGAAGTGTATATAGGCGATAACTGCGATTTCGGACCGAACGTCACTATATGTACTCCGCTCCATCCTTTGCTTGCGCAGGAACGCAAAGAGCTGCGCTGCCCGGACGGCACGCTGAAGCGTTTGTGCTACGCAAAGCCGGTCCGTATAGGCAACGGCTGCTGGATCTGCGCCAACGTCACTATACTGCCCGGTGTAGAGATCGGCGAAGGCTGCGTTATAGGCGCCGGGAGCGTGGTAACGCGGTCCGTACCGCCGCACAGCTTTGCCGCCGGGAATCCTTGCCGTGTTATCCGCACGATCACCGAAAAAGATTCCATGAACAATTTTCCCGATATTCTCGGGGATTGCAGCGTGGTCAGCGCGGAATTGTGACCGCGGCCTTCATTTTTATAAATTGAAAGGGTATTGATATGAGTTTTCCGATCATTAAATTCGGCACGCCCGTTCCCGTTCGGTTTACCGAAAAAGCGGGACTCGAACTCGAAGCGCTCGTGGCGGGCGAAATTGAAATTCATAAATACAACGAGCGTAAATATGATGGCTTTGAATCCTTCAAGTCTGAACTGCTCGGAGATATATCCGAGCTCATAAGCCGTTGCTTTTCCAAGTTCCCGGACGGTAAGGGAATAGCCCGCCGCGCCGACAGAGAGGCCGTCCTTGCCGATCAGATGGCGTTGTTGCTGGCGAAACGGCTCGTGGGAGCTCAAGTGACTTTCAACGCGTTTTGGCTCACTCCGGAATCTCGCCGAGCGTTCAAAGACGCGTTCGGGTATGAATACACTGACCTGTCAAAAAAAGACAGCGTAACGGACGGATCGGTAAAAGCTGCGGCGCAATCGGCGGAAGATAAATTCTGCCGTATGTGTGGGACCAGAAGAGCTGCCGGAGCGAAATTTTGCCCCGAATGCGGAAACAAATACGACGCGTGACCGCGTCGCCTTAAAATTGGATGTCGAAAATGCCGGACATAAAAACACGTTCTGCGACTCCGTGGGAAGAACGCTTTGGCTGGTATCATTATGACGGCAGAGCTATCTACGGCTTTACCGAAAAAGATTTGGATAATGCCGCGGATCTGTACGCTTCCAACGGCGTTACCGCGGTCATTCTGTTCGGCGCACATTTCCGTTTTTCTTTTCGGGCATATTGGGCGGACATAGAAGATTTCATAACCAGGTTTACGCGTGCTTTCCATAAAAAAGGCATAAAGGTCATCGAGCATCATTCCACGCATCTTACGTACCGCCCGTTGGATCCCGAGACGTTTTGGGCAAACAGTCTTGCTCCGGGGTCTCAGTTGTCAACGTATCCGGATTTCCGCGAAAAGTCAGAATCTGTCCCGGAAGGAACGACCGAGCTGGACAGCTTTGCGCAGATCGACGGTTCTACGGGCCAACCGTGCCTTTCTTCTTATATCCATACCGAAGGAAAGGACGTTCACTGGATCTTCAAACACTACAACGGAAATGCGCACTGTTTCAATCATCCGGAATTCGAAAAGGAATATTGGGGCCATGTGCGCAGGATAATAGAAAAAGCTCACATCGACGGGATCATGAACGATGACGTCCAGTGGTTCGGCGGAGGGAATTCCTGCGCCTGTGAGTATTGCCGCAAAAAATTTCGCGCCGAAACGGGATATGAGCTTCCTGATATCGATCATTGGGGCGAATTCTTCGAGCATTATGAGCGTCCCGATTATATTGCGTGGAAAAAGTTCAAGAAAAAACAGAGCGGAGAATTTCATTTCCGTATGGATGAACGCTATAAGAGCATAGGCTTTCATCCAATGCGCCCCGCATATTGCGCCGAAGTCCTTCCTTTCGATACAACGTGCTACGGCTTTGAACCGGCGCAGAAGCTATGGGATTTCATATTCCAGGAATGCTGCGGGATAATAAAGGATTCTTATATTTGTTTCGCAGGCGAGGCAATACACCGTTTTGCAATGGCAAAGCGCAACGGAAAGCCGCCTATGGCTCTTATGTATCCTCAAACTGCGGGTTCTGCATATGCCGCCTGGGCTCTGTGCCGTTCGTGGGGACAGCTTTATACAGGTACCGGCGGAGATCCGAGATCTGTTTTTGACAGACCTATGCGTGATTTCGAAAAGAAGCACGAGCTTCTTTTCCGCGATCCGCAAAAGAGGGCGGACGCCGCGTTTTGGTTTTCGCCGGAAACGCGCGACTATTCGGATAAGGACGCCCCTCAAAAATATATGAAACCGTTCATGGCGTATCTCGAATCGGCGTATGTCAGCGGTATATGCTGCGACATGGTATTCGGTACGGACGACGACTTAACGCTTGCGTCTTTTCCGTGCGTCATTGTCCCTTATGTGTATTCGCTGAGCGATGATGAATTACAAAAAATGAACCGTTACGTCCAAAACGGCGGAAGATTGATCGTGCTCGGCGATTTTGCCGGCAGAGACAATAACGTCCGCGAACGCGGATCGGACGAAAAGACTCTTCTATTAGGGATGCGCTCCACGCTCCGCCGTTATGATTATACCGGGACAGAACGCATATATGACACTGTATTTACTGAAGCACGAAGCAAATATGTTTTTGATAATATTTGCGGCGATGTCATTGCATACGGAGAAAACGGAGAAACGCTTTGCATAAAAGAAGATATAGGTAAAGGCTGTGTGATCTATCACGCGGCAGACGTGTCCGGGCATCCTATACAGCCGGCGGTCTGGCCGCGCGGAAACGATACTCCGTGCGACAGATCGTTCGTGAAAGAAATGCGCGCATCAGACGGGGCGCTCTTAAAGCTTCTCATAGGCGGCGACTTCACATCGTGCAGCGATGAAAACGTTATAGTTTCTGCGTTTGAGACGTTATGCGGCACCGTGCTTCATTTTGTTAATACCAAGGGTTTCATCGAAGAATTCGATACGGTCACTTCTTCGCACTTGCCTGTTCCGCCTTTCGAAAAAGGCGCGGCAAAGCTCGGCGCGATAAGCGCGGAAATATGTCTTCGCGGCAAAGAATATACTCGGGCGAAGCTGTTCTCACCTGAATTCGAAGGCGAAAAGACCGCTGAATTAAGCTGCGCAAACGGTAAAGCGCATATCGATATCCCCGAAAACACATTTGCCGGATATCTGCTGGCGGTACTCGAATAAGAAAGGGAAGATATCATGTTAAAGAACAATAAAATATGGGTGGCTAATACGGCCGACGGTGAAAATATATTCATGCTGCCTTCGATGGCGAACCGTCACGGGCTGGTTGCCGGAGCTACCGGTACCGGCAAGACCGTTACATTGAAGGTCCTTGCCGAAACGTTCAGCGAAATGGGCGTACCCGTGTTTATGGCGGACGTAAAAGGCGACATAGCGGGGCTTATGAATGCCGGCACGGATTCTGCCAATCTGCGTGAAAGGATACAGCGTTTCGGGCTTGGTGAAGCGGGCTTTGAGTATACCGGTTATCCCGTGACTTTTTGGGACGTATACGGCAAAAAAGGAATACAGCTGAGGACTACCGTTTCGGAAATGGGTCCGCTTCTCCTTGCGCGTATACTCGGCTTGAACGATACTCAAACCGATATCCTTTCGGTGGTTTTCAAGATAGCGGACGACAATGATCTGCTGCTCATAGACACTAAGGACTTAAAATCGCTTCTCGCATACATTGACCGCCATCACGATGATTTTGCCGACGACTACGGCAAGATAAGCAGTTCGTCGGTAGGCGTCATCACCCGTTCTATCGTCGCTTTGGAATCCGCCGGCGGCGACACGTTTTTCGGCGAGCCGGGACTTGACATTTCGGATTGGATCGCTTGCGACGATTACGGCATGGGCATGATCCAGGTGCTCGACTGTTCTTCGCTCATCAACAACGGCAAACTGTATTCTACTTTTCTGCTTTGGATGCTTTCGGAACTTTTCGACGCCATGCCCGAAGTAGGAGATCCCGAAAAGCCAAAAATGGTGTTCTTTTTCGACGAAGCGCATCTGCTTTTCAAGGATGCTCAAAAGGCGCTGCTCGAAAAGGTAGAGCAGGTCGTAAAACTCATACGTTCCAAAGGGATCGGTATTTATTTCTGCACGCAAAACCCGCGTGATATCCCTGACGGTGTGCTGGCTCAGCTCAGCAACAAGATACAGCACGGGCTGCGGGCGTACACTCCCTCGGATCAAAAAGCAGTTCGCGCCGCCGCTGATTCGTTCCGCATCAATCCCGCGTTCAGAACTTACGACGAGATCCTGAATCTGGGTACGGGGGAAGCGGTCGTGTCGTTTCTGGATGAACGCGGCGTTCCGGGGATGGCTGAAAAAGCATTTATATTGCCTCCGCGCTGTTCTTTCGGTACGGTAGCCGATGAAGAACGCGCATATGGAATTTATAATACGCCGCTTTACGGCAAATACACAGAAGCGGTAGACAATGAATCCGCGTATGAAACGCTTACGCAGATCACGGCAGAACAGGCCGAAGCCGCTGAGGAAACTAAAAAAGAAGATAAAATAAGCAAAGCAAAAAAGACAAAAGGCAACACACTTTCCAAAACTGCAAAGACCACCGGAAGCACGCTGGGCAGAGAGCTTGGAAAAACTTTGGGGTCAAATTTCGGGAGTCTCGGGAAAAAACTCGGCGGGAATCTCGGATCAACTCTTGGAAGAGGACTGCTCGAAACGCTTTTCGGAAAATCCAAATAATTATTTACAAGGAGTTTAATGCACATGATACGTTCCAGAATTGCCGCTGTGCCGCTTATAACATGCGATCCTTATTTCAGCGTTTGGTCTATGGGCGATGAACTTACCGCTGCGACCCGCCATTGGACCGGCAGAAGCGCAGGACTTTCCGGCTATTTGCTCATTGACGGTAAAAAATATGTTTTTATGGGCGATTGCCCGCAAGGGTGTGGAAAGCTCACGCAGACAGGCATGGAATTTTCCGCTCACTTTACCGAATATACATTTTCCGGCAACGGGATCGCTTTGAAGGTCGGCTTTTTCACTCCGTATTTTTTCGACGATCTCGCTTCGATCACCGTTCCTGTCAGCTATATTTACACTCATCTCGATTCTGACAGGCCGGCCGAGATACATATCGAGCTCGACGGGTCTCTGTTGAGCTGCGGTGAGCCCGAAACTTCCGCTTGCAACGGTGAATCGGTGCTTTCGACGCGGACACAGCAGATCTTGTGCGAAAGCGGCGACGACTGCACCGCCAAGTGGGGATACCTGCACATTGTCCACGAAAACGCTTATGCCACAAAAGGCCGTATCGGCGCATTCACTACCAAAGCGTCTGACCATTTCACGCTTGGTTACGACAGCGTAAAGGCGATATCGTTCATGGGCGAAAAGCTCGACGGATATTATAAGACTGCGTTCGCGGATTTCGCCGACATGATATCTGCTTACGATAAATGCTATTTGAAGAATCATATCAAAGCTGCGGATTTCGATAAAGAACTCGAATCCGCCCTGCTTGCGCACGGAGAAGACCATGCGCTTGCGCTGACTTTGGCGTGCAGGCAGTCAGTGGGAGCTCATAAGCTCGCTCACCGCGACGGCAAGCCGTTCTTTATTTCCAAGGAGTGCTTCAGCAACGGATGCGGCGCCACGCTCGACGTGACTTATCCATCCATACCGCTTTATTTACGCTATGCTCCCGAACTGGTCCGCGGAATGCTCCGCCCCCTGTTTGAATTTGCAAAGAGTGAAATTTGGAATTTCGACTTTGCTCCGCACGATTGCGGACAATTCCCGCTATTGGAAAAACAGGTATACGGTCTGGGGAAAGACGGAAACTACATTTTTGATCTTCAGATGCCTGTTGAGGAATGCGGAAACGCCATCATCTGCGTTTCGGCCGCCGCGTTCGAAGACGGAGATATGTCTTTTGCCAATGAATACAGACCGCTGCTTGAAAAATGGGCAG
The DNA here is from genome assembly GCA_902772845.1 of uncultured Ruminococcus sp. Lineage (GTDB taxonomy): Bacteria > Bacillota > Clostridia > Oscillospirales > CAG-382 > UBA1206. The sequence continues at coordinate 3,806 of CACYCI010000014.1, read as the reverse complement.
ATTTCCTTATAAAGTACGGTTATTGTCCGGCTAATCAGCTTTGTACGGATGATTTTGCCGGGCATTTGGATAAGAACTGCAATCTGAGTTTAAAGGCCATCGTCGCGCTCGCTTGCCTTGGAAAACTGTTCGGCGTTAAAGAGTATACCGAGAAAGCGCGCGGATTTGCGGCAGACTGGGTGCGTGACACCGAAAACGGCGCCGCAAGCGCTTTGACTTTTGAACGCGACGGTTGGAGCTTGAAATATAATATCGTTTGGGATAAGATATACTCGCTCGGCCTGTTCGGCGAAGAAACGTACGAACGTGAGGTCGCTCTGTATTCCGAAAAAGCCAACGCATACGGTACGCCGCTCGACTGCCGTGCCACTTATACCAAAATCGACTGGCTTGCATGGACGGCTGTAATGGGCGGTGAGGATCATTTACGCGAAGTTTTTGCTTGCATCGCACGTATGATCCGCGAGACCGCCGACAGACTGCCGCTCACCGATTGGTACGATACTGTAAGTGCAAAATGTGTGGGGTTTAGGAACCGTTCTGTCGTCGGCGGTCTGTTTATCACACAGTTGATCTGAAAAAAGGAGAATGGCAAAATGGAACGATTTGAGACTGTTTCGCCGGAGCAGCTTGACAAAAACGTGTTCGAAAGCATAGGCAGGAACTGGATGCTGATCACTGCCGAAAAAGACGGCAGAGCAAACACCATGACCGCTTCGTGGGGCGGATTCGGAGTGCTGTGGAGCGTTGACGTTGCATACGTTTTTGTGCGTGAAAGCCGCTTTACAAAAGAATTTCTGGATTCTTCCGAACGCTTTTCACTTAGCTTTCCCGACGGCGAAAAATACCGCAAACAACTGACTTATCTTGGCCGAATCTCGGGGCGCGACGCAGACAAGATAAATGAATCCGGCATGACGCTCGTTTACGAAGACGGCGTTCCGTTCTTTGCTGAATCCGAGTTTGCGTTGCTGTGTGAAAAGACGGGCAGGTTTTATCTTGCACCTGACGGTATATTGGATAAAGACGCTCTCGCCGGTCATTATCCAAAAGGCGATTTCCATTATCTTTACGTTGGAAAAGTGCTTAAAGTGTTAAAAAGATCTGCTGAGGCGTATTGAGGAAGAGAGGTAATTGTTATGGATTTTCCTGCAAAAAAACTCGGCTTTGGGTTGATGCGTCTTCCCAAAAGCGGTGATAAGATCGACATTGAACAAGTAAAAGAGATGGTCGATATTTACATGGACGCCGGTTTTACATATTTTGACACCGCTTGGGCGTACAACGGCTCGGAAGAAGCCATGCGTGAAGCGCTTGTTAAAAGATATCCGCGCCAGAGCTTTACAGTGGCAACAAAGCTTTCGGCGTGGGCCGGTGAAAAGACGCGTGAGTTTTCGCTCAAGCAGTTTGAAACGTCGCTTAAACGAACCGGCGCCGGGTATTTCGATTATTATCTGCTGCATAACCTGGGCGATTCGCGTACTCCGCTTTATGAAGATTTCGGCCTTTGGGATTTTGTTAAAGAAAAGAAAGCCAAAGGCGAGATCAGGAACTTTGGATTTTCGTTCCATTCCAACGCCGCCGCACTGGATAAAGTGCTTTCCGCGCATCCTGACGTTGATTTCGTACAACTCCAGATCAATTACGCCGATTGGGAGGATGAGCGCGTGCAGTCGCGCCTTTGCTACGAGACGGCGCGCAAATACGGCATTCCCGTAATAGTTATGGAACCTGTAAAAGGAGGATTGCTCGCCGATCCGCCAAAGAGTGTGGCGGACGTTTTCAAAAAGGCGGACCCCGAGGCGTCTTACGCTTCCTGGGCGGTGCGTTTCGCCGCGAGCTTAGAAGGCGTTGCTGTCGTCCTTTCCGGTATGAGTACCGCAGATCAGGTCAGGGACAATGTCGCCTATATGGCGGATTTCAAGCCGCTTGACGACGCCGAAAAGCAGGTCGTGGCGCAAGCGCGCGAAACGCTTATGAGCATTCCCGTTATCCCTTGCACCGGGTGCAATTACTGCGCGGAGGTGTGCCCGGAAGAGATCGGCATATTGCCCACGTTCAACGCGCTGAATATGTTTGCAATGTATAACAATAAGCAATTTGCGCGTGCTTACGAGAACCGTCAGCTGTTCATAAACAAAAGGAACCACGCCGATATGTGTATCAAATGCGGATCATGCGAAAGCGTTTGTCCGCAGCATATCGATATACGCGAGCACCTGCAGAGAGCGTGCTCCGTACTCGGTCCGTTCGATAAATAAACTGAAAAAAGCGGAAGGGAATCAGCCCTTCCGCTTTGATTATATGTTCAATTGATTATTTCTATCGTTATGTCTCCGGTCACGTTAGAGATATTGATACAATTCGCACCTGTACTATCTGTTTCTATATGATATTCGATATCTCCCATTCTTGCCAAACAATTATTGGCCGTATAGATTACGATCGGTCTTCCGTTTTCTATCTTGTCATAATCGCTTTCTGTAATGTGAGTCGGTGTATCAAAATAATATACTGAATCAATACAACCGTTTTCATCAATTATTTTTGAATAGCGATCTGAGAATTCGCCGGACTCTTCATTCGATATCTCTTCGCTCGACTCTTCGTCAGATATCTCTTCGCTTGATCCTTCGCCGGAGTTTGGATCTTCGCCATCTTCACCGGTATTTACCTTTATAATTATGTTGCAATGGATAGCACGTATATCTACAAGCAAGCCCGTTATTTGCGTCAGGGCGTTTTTATTGAGTTGTACGTTGTATTCAGATGTGGGTATCTCACGGCCGTTTCCGTCGTACAGTTTGATATTGCTCGCCTGCGTATCAGCAGGGAATACGCTGCTGTCTTTTTTTGTTATTGTGAGCTTTACTTCGGATCCTTCGGCAATGGGCTCGGTGCCCACACCGAATAATTCATAATCGCCCTGTACGCTGACAGTGAAGTGGTTGATGGCGAAGCTTCTTTTTACGAACATAAGCGCATCGCCTACCCCGGAGGTCGGTAAGATATACAGCTTGCTATTGCTGATATTTGCGCAATAATACGTTCCTTCGTTTACAACAGTCGCTTCTTCGCCGAAAAGCCCGCTCAGAAACGACGCTATAGACGCTGATCCTTCAAAGGCGCTGCTTTCCGGTATACTTGATGCGCTGCCGGAAGATGATGCTAAATATGCCGGATCTGTGATCAATGTGTTGAAAGATCCCGCCTCAAACGAACTCTTCAAAGTCTGCGTGTCGGATCTTTCGAGCTTACCGCCGTTATTGGCAAAAATGTCCGGGGACCCGTTTGAGATCCCGTTGACGATATATCCGTCAAGCGTCTCGCTTTCCGCTTGTAGCGCAAACGCGATCGCCGCTTTTGTAAGCGACAGATTCGCTTCTTGAAGCGATCTGCTTTCTTTGGCTTTATTTATGATCCCGGAGAAAACAGGGACCAAAACCGCTGCCAAGACTGCAATGACAGCGATCACAATGACAAGCTCAACTATAGTGAACCCTTTTAGGCGCGCGGTCGGTTTTGAATGGCGTTTCATGTTGTTTATCCCCTCCAACGTATGGTGCTTTATTTAATTTACAATATCTATACGCAAAAGTCAACACTAAAAGCCAAAATTCGAGCGAAAGAGCCGAAAAGATGATGATACACAAAAAAGAAAAGCCCTTGCAACAAGGGCTTTTAAGGTTTACCGTTTTGTCTGAAACGGCAAAAAATATTGGTGATCCACCGGAGAATCGAACTCCGGACACCATGATTAAAAGTCATGTGCTCTACCGGCTGAGCTAGTGGATCATTTCTCGACA
>CACYCI010000013.1 GCA_902772845.1 uncultured Ruminococcus sp. | reverse complement strand
TTTATTTTGCTGATGTGGCACAGGTGGTAGCGCACATCCTTGGTAAGGATGAGGTCACGAGTTCGAATCTCGTCATCAGCTCCAGACAATCCCCGTCGAAAGACGGGGATTTTTCAAATATATTCGTCATTTGTATGTTTGATGAACGCGCATATTATCTTCCGCTTTGTCTATTGACTATTCTTCAATTATATGGTAGAATTATTCTGTTCCGAACTCTTTTAATCTTTATTTAAGCTTTTCGTGTTATTCTGTATATCCAAGGAGGAATCGTTTATGAAACGCTTATTATCAATCGTTATTTGTCTCATGCTTGTTTTTGCTTTTTCCGCGTGTGGTTCGTCTAACGCCGAAGGATCCGTCGATCCCGCCGGCACGCAAAGCGACGTCTCGACCGAAAACGGCAGCGCTCCGGAAGAAGCTTCATCTGAGATCAGTTCAGACGGTCAGCAGTCCGGCACATCGGAAGAAATCTCTGAAACCGAAGTCAACGCTGACGAGTATTTTACAAATTTCGATCAGACGCAGTCTTTCGATGATGATGACACTACTATTGTATTCGACGGCACCAGCGTCCGCATAGAAGGCGTGGGAGCTACCGCAGATGGCGCTTTCGTTACTGTGACTGCAGCCGGGACCTACGTTGTTTCCGGTAAATCTTCCAACGGTCAGATCATTGTTCAGGTAAATAAGACCGATAAGGTGCGGCTTGTACTCAACGGCCTGGATCTCACTTGCTCCAAATCTGCTCCTATTTGGGTCAAATCGGCCGATAAAGTCGCCATCACACTTGCAGAGGGAAGCAATAACTATCTTACAGACGGAAAAACCTATATTTACGATAACAGCGAGAACGAGCCCAACGCCTGCCTGTTTTCTAAGGATGACCTTACCTTGAACGGCAGCGGGTCTCTCACGGTCTCCGCCAACAACAATAACGGTATTGGTTCAAAGGACGACTTGCGCATCTTTTCCGGGAACATAACGGTTTCCGCAGCCAAGAACGCTATAAAGGGCAACGATTCAGTTTCCGTGAACAGCGCCGTTGTGCTGAACATCACAAAGTGCAAAGACGGTATAAAGGCAGATACTGAAGACGACGTTACGAAGGGATATGTGTATATTCGCGGCGGCGATATCACTATCAACGCGTCTGACGACGGCATACAGGCGACGCGCAAAGTCGTTGTGGAAGGCGGTAAAATAACAGTAAGCGCCCGCAGCAACGTGATCAACTGTGAAGGCGAAGTCAGCGTTGCTAAGGACGTTATTACCGAAAAATGAGCAAAAAGCTTTATTACGCTTTGCTTGCACTCTGCATCGCTGCGATCGGAGCCGGCCTGTTCCTGATCCTGCGTTCGCAAAAAAAATCGGGCGCCGACGACCCTACGGAAGCGGTATGGGGGTACCAGCGAGCGGCCATGCTCTATGACGCCGACTCTATGCTAAGGTACTCGTCTGAATATAACCTTGCCGTATTGAACGATCATATACCGAAGGGCGCCGAACTTGAAGAGTATCTTGCAAAACAGTATTCTTCGGTAAGCTCGCGTTACGCCGGTAAAAAGCTCGACCGTATCGCCGAGATCGTTGGTGAATACGAGCGCGGAAGCGAAGAATACGCGCAGCTTTGCGAAGAATATCTGCGCCGCGCTCCGGACGCAGCAGCTCCGACTCGCTTTGCGGAGATAAAGCTCGTTATATACTCGGACGGCGCCAAAACGCTGGAGTTGACGGCGTACGCCGCAGAGACGGGCGGTAAATGGTATTTCTATAAGAACAAATAAACGTAAAAACGCGGGTTTCCCCGCGTTTTTTCTTTTGTTGTGCATTATGACCTCAAAATCGGCATAACTGCACAAATAATTAGCACTATTTTTGTGCAATATTACATTTCGTCTTACTATTGTTAATAATATATTCATAAATGGCGCGTATAATACTCACGAAAACAGACGAGGGCAATATTCTTTTTCAGAAAGGAAGATGTAATAATGGAAAACGTATTGACCGAAAAGATAAAATACAAGTATAAAGTGGAACTCGATACCATGAGCGACGTCCGTGAGTTTGTCGCGGCCGCTGCAAAATGCGAAACAAAAGTTATCCTCCGCGCCGGGAGCGTTTGCGTTAACGCAAAAAGCATGCTCGGCGTTGCACTCGCGCGTAAAATTGATTGGAACGATCTTGTTATAGAAAGCGACCGCGATTATTATGGCGAGTTCAGAAAATTCATCGTCGAATAAATCGCTATTTCTAAAATACCCGCCCGAATCTGTTCAAAAATAGATCCGCCTTGCGTTTGACGTAAAGGCGGATCTTTTACTTTTCAAGTCTGTTATATCAATTCGCTGATTATTGCGTTGGAAACTCTGAATCCTTTTTCGTTCAGCGCAAATATATCTCCGTATATGCTTCCGTAACCGTTTGCTGCAAACTTCGCGGCTATATCGAGCTTTTCGCCGCTCAGTCTAACTCCGTCTGCGAGCCGCAGACCGAGCATGATGCGTTCTTCTTCGGTTTCTTCTGCGTTTAGCGGAACGGTCGCCTGGTAATCGGTGTCAGTCAGAAAAAGCGACCCTGAGCGTTTTATGAACTCACGGGTGTTTGCAGGCACTGAGAACCGTCTGCCCATATAAAAAGAATGTGCTGCCGGACCTATACCGATATATTCTCCGCGACGCCAATAAACGCTGTTGTGCGCCGATTCTTTACCCGGCATGGCAAAAGATGAAATCTCGTAATGCCGGTATCCGTGGAGCCGCATCGAGTCGCACAGCGCTTCGTACTGCGATTCCTCCTCGGCTTCGCTCGGGAAAACGTACTTCTCTTTATTTGCATAAAGAGGCGTACCTTCTTCAAGCATGAGTGAGTATGCCGATACGTGCGCTGGCGAAATGAATTCTATCTGCCTGATCGTGTTTTTAAAATCGTCGCCGGGCAAAGCGAAAATCGCGTCGACCGATATATTATCAAAATATTTTTCTGCGTTTGAGCAGCATTCAAGGAATTGTGCGTTGTCGTGTATACGCCCAAGCATTTTCAGCGTTTTATCGTTGGCTGATTGCATCCCGAGTGACAGACGGTTGAATCCGCCGGCGGAAAGCTCGCGCAGATCTTCTGCGTCAACGGTACCGGGGTTAGCTTCAAGCGTGATCTCCGCACCGCTTTGGACGTCGCAGTGTTCGAATACCGAACCGAGTATCGCGTTCAGCCGCCTCGTTTCCATTACTGTGGGAGTACCTCCGCCGAAATAAACGGTCTTTATGCTCAGTTCAGGCAGCGAACGTATCCTTTTCATCACCGCTTTCTCATATTCGTCCTTTAACTCTTCGTCTTTGCAGGGCTCCGAAAAAAATGCGCAGTACGCGCATTTTTTTATACAGAAAGGGAAATGGATGTAAAGCGAGACAACTCTGTTACTGCTCGTCGTCATATTTCAGCACCGCCATGAACGCTTCGGGCGGGACTTCTACCGTACCGAACGAGCGCATGCGCTTTTTGCCTTCCTTTTGCTTTTCCAAGAGTTTCTTCTTTCGCGTGATATCGCCGCCGTAACACTTGGCAAGCACGTCCTTGCGGAGCGCCTTTACGGTCTCACGCGCAATGATCTTTCCGCCTATGGCGGCCTGAACGGGGATCTCGAAAAGCTGGCGCGGAATATTGTCTTTAAGCTTTTCGCATATCTTGCGCGCACGCATATACGCCTTGTCAGCGTGAACTATAAACGAAAGCGCGTCCACGATGCTGCCGTTGAGCAGGATATCGAGCTTTACGAGCTTTGACGGCTCGTACTCTTTGGGCTCATAGTCGAGCGATGCGTATCCCTTTGAACGCGATTTGAGCGCGTCGAAGAAATCATATATGATTTCGTTCAGCGGCATTTCGTAGCGCAGCTCCGCGCGGTTGGTGTCGAGATAACTCATCCCCATATAGACTCCGCGCCTGTCGCGGCAAAGCTCCATGATCGAGCCCATATATTCCGTTGGGGTTATCACCGTGGCTTTTACTATCGGTTCGGCGGAAGACTCTATCTCTTCCTGCGGCGGATAATTTGTGGGGTTATCTATGAACAGCGTTTCGCCGTTGTGCTTTGTAATACGGTAAATAACAGAAGGCGCCGTCGTGATCAGGTCGAGATTGAACTCGCGTTCAAGGCGTTCTTCTATGATCTCCATATGCAACAGCCCCAGAAAACCGCAACGGAAGCCGAACCCCAATGCGATCGAGCTTTCCGGCTCAAAAGCGAAAGCGGCGTCGTTGAGTCTGAGCTTGTCGAGCGCGTCGCGCAGATCTCCGTAGCGCGAACCATCCGCAGGGTATATGCCGGCGTATACCATAGGCAGGCATTTCTTAAATCCGGGCAGCGGCTCTGCCGCGGGGTTCGCGGCGTTCGTTACCGTATCGCCTACGGTAGTTTCCGCAACGCTTTTGATCGAAGCCGTAAAATAACCGACCTCGCCGGGATAAAGTCTGTCGCGCGGGTTAAGTCCGAGCGCGCCGAGCGTCCCGGTTTCCACGACCGTGAACTCAGACCCGGTATGCATCATTCTCACAGTGTCGCCGACTCCTATGGAGCCGTTCATAACGCGGAAATATACTATTACGCCTTTGTAACTGTCATAATAAGAATCGAAAACGAGTGCTTCGAGCGGCTTTTCGGCATCGCCTTTGGGGCAGGGGATCTCTTTGACCACGGCTTCCAGCACGTCTTCAATGTTGATCCCGTTCTTGGCCGATATTTTCGGGCAGTCTTCTGCGGGAAGCCCCAATATGTCTTCGATCTCGCGTACCGTCATATCAACGTCTGCCGATACAAGGTCGATCTTGTTTACGACCGGCAGTATTTCAAGGTCGTTATCTATTGCAAGATAAGCGTTGGCGAGCGTCTGCGCCTGAATGCCCTGCGTCGCGTCGACGACAAGCAGCGCTCCCTCGCACGCTTTAAGCGAACGCGACACTTCGTAATTGAAATCGACGTGCCCCGGTGTATCAATGAGGTTCATTACGTATTCGTTGCCGTCTTTTGCGCGGTAAACGAATCGCACTGCTCTCGCTTTGATGGTAATGCCGCGTTCGCGTTCAAGCTCCATGTTGTCGAGTATGCGGTCTTCCATCTCACGCGCGGATACCGATTTGGTTATTTCGAGCAAACGGTCGGCCAGCGTTGATTTACCGTGGTCGATATGAGCGATTATCGAAAAGTTGCGTATCTTGGTGATGTCGTACATAAACTATTCCTGTTTTTCCTTTTTGAAAACAAATATCTTTCTGCCCAAATAATTCCATATCAGGACTATCCCGGCGGAAATTATATGTGTTGTGTAATAAGGGATCGTCTTTTTGCCGAACTCCGCAAGACTGACTCCGAATATCCAGGCGCCGGCGTTCATAAGCAGCTCTTTAAGCGCAAAACCTATAAGCCCTACTACCGTGAATATTACGAACGCCTTGAAATTGCGTCCCTGCTTCTTTTGCTTTTCCGTGGTGAATACCCAAAGCACCGAAAGGACGTAATTTACAATCAGCCCCACTAAAAAGCCGACTGCAGTGGCTATGAACGTATTGAGCGAAGATTCGTCTTTGAGCAGAAATTTCCAAAGCAGCCAGTGCGTGCCGGTCTCAAAAAGGAACGCGGTCCCGCCGACGACGCAGTAACGGATAAATTCCCAAAGCGTTTGCTTTTTCGTGTCTGTCATGCCGTTCACCTGTCAAGAGCACTTTTGAGCACGGGGAATATGGCTTTTGCCATATAATAGTGTCCGAGGTCGTTGGGGTGCAGATTATCCACGCAGAAAAGGTCTTTCATAGGCGCGGGGAAGAATTTGCCGCCGTCAACGTAGAAAACGTTATCGCCGTTCTTCTTGGCTCGCAAATACGTCCGGCGGCAGATACCGCTCTTTTTGCGATCGCCTTCTGTCACGTCCCAGAAACACGGGTGGGAAACGATGATGATCGGGATATCGGAGTGCGCGGCGCGTACGGTTTTATAAAACTCCTCGTGAGTCGAATCGAGTTCTTTGACCGATCTCGAGTTATAGTCGTAATCCATAACGAAAGCGGAAATATCGCGGCTTGCGATCCAATCTGCCACATAGAGCTCGCCGAAAGCAGAGCCGGAATAGCCCATATTGATATTATCGCAATCGAGCGCACGGCAAATGATGTTGGAATACATGGAACCCGGGCGCGAAACGCAACCGCCCTGCGTAATGGAGGAGCCGTAGAACGCGACCGGCTTGAAAGTTCTGGGCGCCGGCTTTGCTACGAACGCACCGCGGGGAATACCGATCTCAAGCGTCTTTATTCCGCCGTAGAGCGGGAACTCAACTGTGACTTCTTTTTCGCCGGAGGGCATTTTAAGTACCTGGGCGTTCTCTACCGGGTTATCGGCAAATGTCTGCATCATGGCGCCGCAATATTTCTTTGCCGTACCGGTGCCGATATACATATCGAAACCGTAAACGCCTCTGTCGCAGAAGTGATGCATCCCCAGACAGCAGCCGCGGTATTTCACCCTTAGCATAAACCTGTCCGCGTTCGTATAAAAGCGAAGCGTACCGCCTGCGGTGCATTCAGAAAGAGTGTCTTTGCCGTCGTGATATTCGCTGCGTTTTGAAGTATCGAGCCGGTAATACTCACCGTGGTTTTTGTGCGGTGGAAGAACGCCGCCTATTTCGAAAATATCGTTGTCTGCGTTTATAAAGACGTATTCGCCGCTGATCTCCGTAATATACTTTTTATTGATTTTTTCAGCATCTATATGCTCAGATCCGGAATAATCGTATGCGCTTTCGCGCGGTTTGCCGAAATAATAGTTGTCCATACTTTTCACCTCACGTTATTTTAACATAATGAGCTTAATTTTGCAAGTAAATATTGAAAAACATAAAAGAATATGGTAGAATAAAAACGTTAAAGGAGTGAAACGAATGCTATTCCGTAACGTTACCGTTTTGAACGAAAACTTTAAGGCAGTTTCAGGAGTATGTGTCGGTGTGACCGGCGGCAAGATCGCTCATATCGGTGACCACGCTCCCGGATTCGGTGAAGAATACGATTGCACCGGGCTTGTTATGATACCCGCGTTTTGCTCTGCGCATTCGCACAACGCCATGGTGCTGCTGCGCGGCACGGGTACCGATCTTCCGCTTCAGCGCTGGCTGAATGAAGCGATCTTCCCCAAAGAAGCGCAGCTCAACGGAAGAGATATCTATAACGGTACTCTCGCGGCGTGCGCTGAAATGCTCAAATACGGCGTTTGTTCTTCAAATGATATGTATATCGTTTCCGGAAGAGACATGATCCGCGCTTACCGCGACGCGGGCGTGAAGTCCAACGTTTCAGTTTCCGTAACGTGCTTCGATCCTTCCGATCCTTTCACCGACCGCAGCGAACTCGTCATGTACGAAGATCTTTTCGACTATGCAGAAGGCGACCCCGACGTAAGGGTCGATTGTTCAGTACACGCTGAATATACCAATACAGAAAACAGCATCCGCGCTATTGCGGAATTGGCGTATAAGCACGGCTCGGGGTTCCACGTACATATTTCAGAAACGCAATCTGAACACGCCGCGTGCATAGAACGCCACGGCTTGACTCCTATAGCTTTCATGGAAAAATGCGGCGCTTTGAATAACCGGACTGTTGCCGCACATTGTGTTTACTGCTCGGATGAGGATTACGCGCTCATGTCGGAAAAAGGCGTTTATATGGCTTCCTGCCCTACTTCCAACTTAAAACTCGGAAGCGGGATCCCGGAATATTTCCGCTGCTTTGATAAAGGCGTTACCGTATGTCTCGGCACAGACGGCGTTGCTTCCAACAATAATTTGAATATGCTCAAAGAAGCCAAGCTGATGTCGCTTCTCAGCAAAGGATTAACTCACGATCCTACGGTATGCCGCACTGCCTTGGCGCTTAAAGCCGCGACTCGCAACGGCTGGCTTTCGCAGGGGAGAGAAGAAAGCGGTATCATAAAAGAAGGCATGTGCGCTGACCTTGCGTTGTTTCGGATAGATACTGTCAATACTATGCCGTCGGCAGACGCTGCCGATACGCTTCTTTATTCTTGCGACGGCGAAGCTTATATGACTGTCGTCAACGGAAAGATTCTTTACAAAAACGGCGAATATTTCACCATAGATACAGAAAAGCTTAAATATGAAATAGGAGAATGAAACATGTATAAGAAAGCAGCTTCCGTAATCAGATCATTTGCAGCAGAAAAATGCCCCGGCGTCGAATTCAAGACTGCGCTCGTCCTCGGTTCTGGGCTTGGCGGTTTCCCGGCACTTTTTGATAACGTCCCTTCTATTTCGTATGCGGATATAGACGGTATGGCTGTCTCTACCGCGCCCGGTCACGAAGGAAAACTCTATTTTATCACTATTGGCGGAAAAGGCGTGCTTTGTTTTTCCGGCAGAACACATTATTACGAAGGCAAGGGGATCGACAAAGTAGTTTATCCCGTTAAGGTCATGAAAGCGGCCGGCGTCGAAACTCTGTTCATCACCAACGCTTCCGGCGGAATAAATCTCCGTTTCACCGCCGGCGATCTTATGCTTATAACCGACCATATCAATATGCTCCCCAATCCGCTCGTCGGTCAGAACGATCCGGAACTCGGTGTCAGGTTCCCGGATATGACATGCGCGTACGATAAGGAACTCGGAAAGCTGGTCAAAGAAAAAGCAGGGAAAATGGGCGTCTATATGCAGGAGGGCGTCTATATAGGCGTTACCGGTCCTTCGTACGAGACCCCTGCCGAGATCCGGGCTTTCCGTGCGCTCGGCGCCGACGCCGTCGGTATGTCAACCGTGCCCGAAGTCATCCAGGCGCGGCACTGCGGCATAAAGGTCTGCGGTATATCTCTTATAGCAAATGCCGCAGCAGGTATAACAGGCAATAAGCTTACCGAAGAAGAGGTCATCGAAGCGGGCGTCAAAGCATCTGCCATGTTCGGCGCGCTTATGAAAGAGATACTTGCCGAAGTATGAAACATTCGAGTGAGAAAATGCTGAGGACTTTATATTTCGATACAAATACCGGCGAACTCGTTATTATAGATCAGACCCGGTTGCCGGGAGAACTTGTGTATAAACGCATATCCGCTCCCAGGGATCTTTTTGAATCCATAAAAACGCTTGCTCTTCGCGGAGCGCCTGCCATCGGAGTAGGCGCCGCGCTGGGTCTGTATGCCTGTGCTTTGCGCATTGAAGACGTTACCCCGCAGGGGTTTGAGTATTCTTTCGAAAAGCTTTGCGCTTTTATAGCTTCTTCGCGTCCTACGGCACGGGATCTTTTCTATGCCTGCGATCGTATGATATCAGCTGCGCGCCGCGGTGTTTCCGTTTCAGAAAAGATCAAGTTATTGCGCGCGGAAGCTTTTGCGCTTGAAGCCGAAAATATTTCGGTCTGCCACGCAATAGGAGAATACGGCGAAAAACTCATCCCCGAAAACGCTACCGTGCTCACTCACTGTAACGCCGGGTCGCTTTGCGCGGTCGAATACGGGACAGCGCTTGCACCGATATACGAAGCAGCCGCGCGTAAAAAGAACGTTCGTGTCGTTTCTGACGAGACGCGTCCGCTTTTGCAGGGTGCGCGCTTGACGTGCTATGAGCTATGCGCCGCCGGCATAGATACCACGCTTATATGCGACAATATGGCTGCCGGACTTATGGCGGCAGGTAAGATCGATCTCGCCATAGTCGGTTGCGACAGAGTTGCTTCAAACGGCGATTTTGCCAACAAGACCGGCACTCTTTCTGTCGCTGTCAACTGCGCTTATTTCGGGATACCTTTCTATGTCGCGGCACCGTCTTCCACTATTGATAAAAGTATTCCCGACGGATCCCATATCACCATAGAACACCGGGCAGCCGAAGAAGTGACCGAAAACTTTTATTCGCACAGGATGGCTCCGCTCGACGTAAAAGTATACAATCCTGCGTTCGACGTTACGCCCGCGTCGCTCGTTACTGGATACATTACTGAAAAGGGCGTGTTCAAAAACACAGAGATCTCGGAGTTTATATGAAGATCCTCGTAATAGTCAACCTCAAAGCGGGAAGAGGAAAAGCGGCAGAGCATCTCGCCGTTATTCGCCGAAAGCTCAAAGAGGGAAACGAATTCAAAGTATATATCACGCAGACAAAAGAACAGACTATCGCTTTTGTGACCGAAAAATGTCGCGATTTCGATATCATCGTAGTGGTCGGCGGCGACGGGACGCTCAACGAAGTCCTCAACGGGTACCTTAAAGCCGGCTGCGATACTCCTCTGGGTTATATACCGTCGGGTTCGACGAACGATTTCGCCAATACGCTGAAACTGATCGCCGATCCGGAAGAAGCGTGTGAAGGCTTTTTACGGCTTAATACAAGAAAACTCGATGTCGGCATGCTCAACGGGACGTATTTTTCATACGTTGCGGCTGCCGGGGCTTTTTCAGCCACGTCTTATAATACGCCGACCCGCCTGAAGAACCGCATCGGCCATATGGCTTATATTCTCGGAGGTCTGATGTCGCTGCATACTATAAAACCGCAGCATATGCGTATCACGGTCGACGGAACTGTTTACGAGGACGACTATCTTATTGTAGCGGTTTCGAATTCCACCAGCGTCGGCGGAGTGTTTTCTTACGAAGATTCCATGGTCGGGCTCGACGACGGCAAATTTGAAGTGGCGCTGCTTCGATCGCCCGATCAGCTCAATGAACTCGGGTCGCTTTTCAAAGAAGTGCTGAGTCATGATTACAGCGGCGACTATTTCAACGTATATTCGGGAGCGTGCATCAAGATAGAGTCCCCCAAACCCGTTTCGTGGTCGCTCGACGGCGAATTCGGGGGCGAATTTATCGAAACAAATATCGAAAACCTTCACGGAGCGCTCAATTTACTTGTATAAGCGCTTGTTCAAAAAAACTTGTTGACTTTTCTGCAAATTTAAGTATAATAGATTTGTTATGTAAAAATGTGCGGGCGTGTGCGTTTTTTGCGTCCGCTTTGGAGGTACTGTTCATGAACTACTCCCGTGCAGTGGGCATTGCCCGCTTTGTATTGGTGATACTTATTATCGCCTTGGTCATGTCGCTGGCCGTGTTCGGTTTCAAGCCCTGGGGCTTAGGCGGCGTATTCGAAGAAGGGACTGTCACTTTAGGTCTCGACCTTCAGGGCGGCTCGGTCATTACTTACCGTGCTGTACCCGCAGAGGGCGAAGCCATCGATTCGGCAGGCATGGCTTCTATCAATAACGTTATGCGTACCCGTCTGGATTCCGACGGTTTGCTCGAGGCCACGACTTATCTCGTCGGCGACGATATGATCGCCATCGAGATCCCCGGCGATTCCGATCCTACCGGCGCTGTCGAAAAATACGGTGCTGCCGGCAAGCTCACTTTCGGAATGTGGGATCCTACTACTGAAGATTACGATAAGATCGTTATGTCCGGCGAATACGTTGCAAGCGCTTTTGCCAAAACGTCCAGCGAAACCGGTATATTCGTTGAACTCAATCTTACCGCTGAAGGCGCTCAGAAATTCGCAGAGGTTACCAAGAATGTCGCCGCTCTTTCTTCCCAGAGCCATAACCTCCTTGTCATCTATATGGATGATAAAGTGGTTTCTTCTCCCCGTGTGAACGAGCAGATCGACAGCCAGACCTGCGTCATTACTCATGAAGGCGGCTTTGAAAGCGACGAAGCCAACTATCTGGCAAACGTTATCAACGCCGGTTCTCTTAAATACGATCTTGAACTCGCTTCGACCCGTTCAGTCGGACCTAAGCTCGGTGAAAAATCGCTTTCCACTTCGCTTCGCGCCGGCGCTATCGGTATTGCGCTCGTCGTTATATTTATGATCTGCGTTTACCGTATCCCCGGTCTTATGGCTTCTATCGCGCTTGCAGCTTATACGGCGATCTTCATGCTTCTGCTTGCGCTCCTGCATACCAACCTCACGCTTCCCGGTATTGCCGGTATCGTTCTTTCGATCGGTATGGCTGTCGACGCCAACTGTATCATATTCGAACGTATGAAAGAAGAGATCCGCGCCGGTAAATCCGCCAAAGCTGCTATAAAAGAAGGCTTCAGCAAAGCGTTCTCCGCTATACTCGACTCCAACGTCACCACTTTTATCGCTGCCGCTGTTCTTTATATACTCGGCTCCGGCACTATCAGGGGATTCGCTGTTACGCTCGGGCTCGGTGTTATCATTTCGTTCTTCACGGCTCTTGTAGTTACGCGCGTGCTTCTTTACCTCGGATGCGCCATGGGACTTACCAATATCAAGCTCTACGGTGTTTCGGAAAGGAGTGCTGAATAATGAAACTTTTCAATAAATTCAACGTTATCAAAAACTCCCGCATCATCCTTATCATTTCGTGCCTGCTTGTAATTGTAGGTATAGTTTCTATGATCGTTATCGGTTTCAATATCGATATCGATTTCTCCGGCGGTACCGAAGTTCAGATCGATATCGGCAGAGAAGTGACCGATCAGGATTGCGACGACATCAACGGCATTGTCGAACGCCTTTTCGGCAAACAGTATGTTTCTTCTACTACTAAAGATCTCAACAATACTTCGCTCGCTATAATCCGTACCGGCACCGCCGAACTGACCAACGAGCAGCAGGAACAGTTGCTTTCCGAACTCGATAAAACTTACGGTATCGATCATAAAGAAAGCAAGGATTTCCAGATCAACTATATTTCCGCTACTGTCGGCAAACGTCTCACCAAGACTGCGATACTCGCCGTTGTCATAGCTGTCGCTTGCATGCTTGTTTATATAGCGCTCCGCTTCCATTCGGTCGATTCCGCATTAGCTGCCATCTTCTGCCTCGTTTTCAACTCATTCATAATGCTGGCTGTCTATTCGATCTTCCAGATTCCCGTTGATTCCAACATTATCGCGGCGCTGCTCACGATACTCGGTTACTCCATCAACGCTACGATCGTTATTTTCGACCGTATCCGCGAAGATAAAAAACGTTATGGCGAGTCTAAGACTTTTGGCGAGATAGTCGCGCTCGGAACTTCCGAAACGATGGGGCGTTCTATCAACACCACAATCACAACTTTGCTGACTATCCTTATGATCTATATCTTCGGCGTCGAATCCATACGCGATTTCGCTCTGCCGCTTATCGTAGGCATTGTTGCCGGTCTGTTCTCTTCGGTCTGCCTTTCCGGCTTCGTCTGGCTCAAGCTCGACCAGTTCTTCGGGAAGCTCAAATCCAAAGCCGCCGTCAAGAAGGCATCCAAAGCAGAATAAACAAAACTATAAATCAAGACCTCCGATTTATGCGGAGGCCTTGTTTTTTACTCACTGTTATTCTTACCGTTTTATTAGTCCACCAAAACGAAAAAAACGATTAATGATTTGCATATTAGATTTATGTGGATAATAAAACGCCGGCTGAAAACATCAGTTTAAGCCGGCGTTCATTTGCTATGTGATTATGCCCAGTACATACCGCCGGGACGTTCTTCTATACGGCATTCCTTAAGGAACGCAACTGCCTTTGAAAGGCCTTCATAAGTCGTCATGAGCGAATCTTCGTGCTCAATGGAAAGCACGTCGTCATAACCGACCATACGTAGATTGGAAACGAAATCTTTCCAGTACTGATATCCGTTGCCGTAACCCACGGTGCGGAAGATCCACGAGCGGTGGATCTCGTCGGAATAATGCTTGGTGTCAAGCACACCATTGACGCCTGTGTTTATAGGGTCGACCTTGGTGTCTTTGGCGTGGACGTGGTAGATCGCTTTGCCCAGGTATCTAATAGCCGCAACGGGATCGACCTGCTGCCAGATAAGGTGAGAAGGATCGAAGTTCGCGCCTATTATTTCGCCAACTGCGTTGCGCAGCTTCATGAGCGATTCTGGGTTGTATACGCAGAACCCGGGGTGCATTTCGAAAGCGATCTTTTCTATACCGTGTTTGGCGCAGAATTCGGCCTCTTTCTTCCAATAGGGAACAAGGACTTCATTCCACTGCCATTCGAGTATTTCAAGAAAATCCTCGGGCCAGGGGCATGTAACCCAGTTGGGGCGCTTGCTTTCAGCACAGTCGCCGGGGCAGCCCGAAAAGCCGATGATTTTCTTTATACCAAGCTTTTCCGCAAGCAGAACGGCGTTTTCAAAATCGGCGTGGAATTTTTTTGCGATCTCTTTGTTAGGATGAACGGGGTTGCCGTGGCATGAAAGGCAATTCAATTCTATGCCGTATTTATCAAAAGCTTTTCTGAATTCGGTGATCTTGCTTTCGTCGGCAAGGAGAGCGGCGGGATCGCAATGAGCTTTCCCGGGGTATCCGCCGGCGCCTATTTCGGCTGCTTCTATACCTGCGTTCTTAAAGTATTCCAGCGCTTTATCAAGAGGTCTGTCGCCAAGCAGAACGGCGCATACGCCTATCTTCATGGATTACTCCTCCTCGTCAAAGTAGTAGGGTTTACCGGTTTTAGCCGAAGTGTAGATGCCTTCGAGTATTCTGGAAACGCAGTATGCCTGTTCGGCGGTGCAGAACGGAGTCTTATCGTTTATAACAGCGTCGATCCAAAGTCTGGCTTCGTGCTTAGAAGGATCTTCGTTGCCGTTTGCGTCGTAGAAATCGGCGCCGCCGGCGTTGAGGTTGGGTTTGAGAACGTACTGTCTGCCGTTGATAATTCCGTTAAGGCGCAGACCGTCGTTCATATCAAGGCCGCCCTCGGTGCCGCAAAGCGTGGTGATCGCTTCACGCGGGTCGAGTATGTTGAGAGCCCAAGATGATTCAAGGATAACGGTTGCGCCGTTTTCCATAACGATAAATCCGAAAGCGGCGTCTTCAACCGTGAAATCTTCGGGTTTCCAATCGCCCCAGGCGTTACCGGTAGGGAACTTGTCGCCGAGCTTTTTGTATGTGGTCCCCACGCAGTATTTGGGTTTATAGTTATCCATGCACCAAAGAGTGAGGTCGAGCGCGTGGGTGCCTATGTCGATGAGCGGACCGCCGCCCTGTTCGTATTCGTTGAGGAAAACACCCCAGGTAGGAACGGCTCTGCGGCGTATAGCGGTGGCTTTTGCAAAGTATATTTCACCCAGATTACCTTTTTCGCATTCAGCTTTGGCGAACAGCGAATCGGGTCTGTGACGGTTTTGATAACCGATGGTAAGCTTTTTGCCGGTGCGTTTGGCTGCATCGACCATCTTTTTGGCTTCGGCGGCATTGATCGCCATGGGCTTTTCGCACATGACGTGCTTGCCGGCTTCGAGAGCGTCTACAGTAATGAAAGAATGGCTTCTGTTAGGGGTGCAGACGTGCACGACTTCTATTGTTTCATCTTTGAGCAGTTCTTTGTAATCTTTGTAGACTTTTGCGTCGGGAGTGCCGTAACGTTTTGCGGCAGCTTCGGCTTTTTCAACGATGATATCGCAGAAAGCGACTATTTCAACGTTTGGAAGCGAATGCAGAGACGGAAGGTGTTTCTGGTTGGCGATACCACCGCAGCCGATGATACCGATCCTGACTTTTCTTTCGGGCATGGTTAAATCTCCTTTGTTGTTGATTTATTTAAATTATATCACTATTCGCAAAAAAGTCAATACAAAATGAAATTCCCGCACAAAATTGTGCGGGAAAGATTCAAAGGTTTGTTATTTTGGCGCCAAAAGGGCAAATGGCAAGCAATGCGAGTTTGAAGCACGGAAAACCGAAAGGAATACCGATAATGGTTATAAAAAACAGTAGTCCCACCGCGCAGTAATACAATGCGAGCCCCCATCCGAACAATAAAAGCCAGATCAGGTTCATTATCGGGTGAGAAGAAAAATCCGTATTTACTTCCGCACCGAATGGGATCAACGTAAGCCGCGCGAATTTGAAACACTGCAGACCGAAAGGTATGCCAATTATCGTCACGCACAGCAGCAGGCCGGCTAAAAGCCAAAGCAGCGCAGGGATAAAGCCGACTAAGACGATCCAAAACAGATTTCCTATAATGCTCATTTCATACACCTCAAAGTTCAAGCTCAGCAAGATGCGGGCGATGATCCGACGCGATGATCTCGGGTATATCGGCAGAAATTATCTCAAAGTCTTCAGAAACGAAAATGTAATCTATTTTTTGTGTCGGCGCGTCAGAAGGAAAGCTGAGCAGCGGCGCGTCGAACACGTCGGCGGTATCGGCCATCGTGATACGTATGGGATCGAGTACGGGACTGTCGGGCGTAAGATTGAAATCTCCCATCAGTATCTTAGGGGTACTCGTGCCGGCAAGCGCTTCTACTACGGCGGAAGACGCGTTTTCTGCTTCGGGCGGCTTGAGCCCGAAATGAGTTACGTAAACAGTTACCGGGCGGTGGATATCGAGCACAGCTCTGAGTATGCAGCGCGGTTCGCAGTAATAATCCGTATCCGGAACGGGTATGGGTATTTTTTTAATATCCAGTATTGGAAAACGCGAAAGCAGAGCGTTGCCGTAAGGTCCCCCGTTAGGGACGTTGAACGCCGGTGCAAATGCATAAAGCATTTCGGTCATTGCGGCAATTTCAGCGGCCTGATCGGTGTATTTGGGGTTTTCGCCTTTGCCGCGGACTTCCTGAAGACCTACTATATCGGGGTTGAATTTACGTATTGCGTTCGCCATGACGTCGAAATCTATGCGGTCTTCGGCAGGGAAATTATAGTTGCGCGCATGCTGGATATTGAACGACATTACTTTGATTCGCATGATATGCTCCTTAATTGAACAAGCCTGTAAGGTTTATTATGATGCCGCCGAGAACGCCGATGGCATAAAGCAGACACGTTATTGATAAATTCTGTTTAATGTTTTTGTTGACTCTGTAAAGGACGAGCAGACCGACGCCTGCGCCGACAAATAAGCCCGCCATCATGCTTCCGAAGTTTATAACGCCTTCTATGTAAAGCTCTGTTATAATAACGGAAGCCGCGCAGTTTGGAATAAGTCCCACCAGCCCGGAAACAAGTTCGCCTAACACTGGGATATTCAGGAAAACGTGTTTCAGATTATCTTCACCGATAAAATATACAGCAGTGTTGAGCACGAAAACCAGAATAAGTATATACAGACTTATGCTCAGCGTGTGCCGCAGAGCTGATACCCATATACCTTTTTCACAATGACAGTGGTCGTGTTCGCATATTTCGTGAATATGTTCACCGCTGTGTGCGTGAGCACGGCGCGCAAAAAGATCTATTATAATACCGCATATCATTCCGTAAACGATCTTAACGCCAATCACGCTCAGTATGACATATATCTTTTCGCCGTGTGATATCATTATCGGGAGCATTTCGTCGGACGTCGAAAGATATATGGCGATCAGCGTTCCGAGCGAGATAACTCTCCCCGCGTAAAGCCCCGAAGCCGCGGTGGAAAATCCGCATTGAGGGACGCAGCCGCACAGAGAGCCGAATACCGGCATATACCATTTTGTTTTACCGTTTTCGAGCGAGCTTTGCATTTTTTCACCTATGCGATGCTCCAGGTATTCCATTAGCAGATAAGTCAAGAATAAAAATGGAACAAGCTTGGCTGTATCTAAAAGTGTATCAAGGATAACGTCTGTCATTACTCTGCCTTCACATTTTAATTCAGTTTCATTATACCACAAAAATGTTAAAAGTCAATATATTTGCCGTATGTCGCTTTTCCGGCAAAAAATAATGAAAAAAACGCTTGACTTTTTGAATTGGTTGTGCTATTATATGTCATGCTCGCTAGAGAGCGTATGCGCCATTAGCCCAGCTGGATAGAGCGTTTGGCTACGAACCAAAAGGCCAGGGGTTCGAGTCCCTTATGGCGCGCCAACAAAAGGCACTGCTTATGCAGCGCCTTTTGTTTTTTTATTTTAAATAGAGAATTCAGCCTGTAGGCTTTATTTTACTTAAAAAGCAATTATTAATAATAATATCAGCGGTATTGACAAGAATTATGTATTATGATAAAATATAACAGAAATTAAATAAAATTTTTTGCAAGCGCTTTTGCACTAATTTGGTTTGCAGTCCTGTTCTGCATTTAAGTTCTAAAGAAAGGAGCGGCTCTATGGCACGTTTCAGATCTCGCATCAAATCGCGCATTCCGTCTCGCGGCGTAACGCTTGTCGAGCTGTGTGTCGTGCTGGCGCTTCTATCTGTTCTTGCTGTAATGGTTACTTCTTTTACCGTGCTTACTCATTCGTATTCACGTAAAGCCGCGCGCGAAAATGAGATCCGCATTTCGCTCAACGCGGTCGAACGCGCTTTCGATACTTGGGTGATGGCGTTTGACGATTCTGAAAACTCCTTCTCGGTTGACCCCGGAGCTTTGAACGTTCTCAAAGCTTCCGGTCTATCGCTGCGGTTCGAAAACGGCCGTCTTACCGGAGATTCCGGCGGATACGATCTGCATATAGATTTTGAATTACCGCAGATAGATTCCGTGTTTTTCGGCATAGAAGGTGATGCGTGTCACTGCCTCGTGAAATGCACGGTAAACTATACGCTTTCCGGCGGCAAGGAACGATCCGTAACATTCTTCCGCGCTGCGCGCGCAGCTGGAAAAGGAGGAACGTGATATGAGTTCATTCAAACGTTTCTTCAAAAAAATGCCAAAAGCCAATAAACGCGGTTTTACCCTTGCAGAGGTCGTTATCGCAATGGCGGTCGTTGTCCTTGTTAGCTTTTCTGCGGCTGCCGCGATCCGTTTGAGCGTCTCATCTACTTCGCGGGATTTTGACTACGAACTTGCCCGCGTTTCCGTAAAAAATGCGTTGGAGTATTATAAGTATGACGAAACGGAGCTCGAGCCCTATTTGACCGGAGAAGGATATATGCTTGACGGCGCCGAATATGTTTGTTCTTACGGAGAATACAATGTAAGACTAACGTTATCAGATGATTTCAGCGCGGTCGTCATTGACGATCACGGTAATATCAAGCTTGAAATAACAGATTACGCTAAGGGCGGTTGAATATGTTAAGGAATAAAAGAGGCGTTGCCATTGAGACTGCGGTCTTTATGATGGTCGTTATTTTCGCTATGTGTACGCTTATATTGACTGTCACCTTGTTTTCCAGGCATCACACGCTGGAATCGAACGACGCATTTGCCGAGCAGGTAAGTTTGGACGACTTGGGAGAAGATTTCATTAAAGGTATCCCCGAAGGACTGACAGATCCAAGATTTAACGAAAACAATGTCCGCATCAACGGCAATGAATATACATTGACCGTTCGCGATCCCGACGGGAAGGTATTGCTTAACGTTGTCGCGGAATGGGACGGTGCGCACGTCGAAATAAAACGCTGGAGCCGGTTTGAAATACACCAAGCAGGCGAAAACGAATGAAAAGGAATGACTTATGGCTGTAAACAATGCTTCTGTGGTATATATAGATCAGCGCAAAAAGGCCGTACATTTTTACGGTACCTTCGGAGGAACGGCGGTACACGATACAGCCAATTATAATTCGCGCAGTCTCGACAGCGGCTTTTTCAACGATCTTACAGAGATCCTGATCGAATTCATGCGTAAATACACGCCCGCACAGGCGGCGAATTCTACCGTTGTCCTGCCGGATACTGCCGTTGTAACCGATATTCTTACGCTTCCTTCTATGAAAAATAACGTCATGCGCAATACCGTAGAGACAAAGCTTTCTGCTTTGTATAAGAACCGTCAAGAACTGCGACTGAATACCTATTACGCTTTTCAAAACAGGCAGTATTCCGAAGTATGCGTTTGCGGCATGAAAGAGCTGCTCATATCTTCTGTTAAAAACGCGTGCTCGACTTCGCGTTTCAATGCGCAGAACATCACTTTTGCCGCAGAGACCTCTGCGCGCGCGGCTTCGGCGCTGAATACCAAGCTCAGGGGCGGTACGTATCTGCTGCTTGATATAAAAGAAGATTATACAAGGATAGTATATGTTTTCAAGGGGATGTCGGTCGGCTTTTCATCGTTGCCGTTTGGCTATTCTATTCTGGAAAAGCCCAAGCTCGCCGCCGAAGATATGCTGTTCGACCATTCTACCGCCGAACTTGCGGTGCTGAACGCGCGCGAACGCGCCAAGGCAAAGGCGCTGACTATCATGGGCGACGGCGTAGTCGACGCCACACGGCTGGTCATACCCGATCTCACAGACGGAGCGGAAGCCAATGCGGATGAAGATGACGCTTTTGCCGTAACGGACGTTGCGCGTCAGCCGGGCACGGTTTATAAAACGTTGCCAAAGAAAACGGCTCGTAAACTTCCTAAATCCATGCTTCGCCCCACGCCGGATACGGAAAGCGGAATTGCCGAAGAGAATTTCCGCATTTTTGCTAAATGGGCTCTCTGCTACTTGCAGGGAAACCCCAAGTTGGAAAGTTTTGCCGGAGTTAAAGCCGTATATGTTAATCTTCCCGAACACCTTAACCATGTAGTAACAGCGTTCAATGCCGAACAAGCCGAAAATAAGTGCCAGTTTTTGCCGGCCTCTTTCGACCGGCGCGACGAGTTTGCCGTGCGTAATATTGAATTGTTCGGCGGTTTGTTCGTTATCGGAAACAGAAACAACAACGTCTTTTGAACCGGAGCGAATCATGATTATCTCTGTTACAGACCCGTTTTATTTGACCGTCACTTATATACTTTGTGCCGTTTTGGGGCTTTGCGTAGGTTCTTTCCTCAACGTTGTCATATATCGCGTTCCTCTCGGGATGAGTCTTTCTCACCCTTCGTCACATTGCCCGGTATGCTCGTCCAGGATCAGCTGGTACGACAACATCCCTGTCGTTTCGTATTTCTTGCTGAAAGGCAAGTGCCGCAGTTGCAAATGCCATATACCTTTCAGGTATACGGTTGTAGAAGTGTTGAATGCGCTCTTGTGGTTGGTTTGCGCTCTTATCTTCCATACGAATCTCGTCTTCATGATCATAGCATGTTTGGCGTGTTCGGTTTGTATATGCGTTTTCTTTATCGATCTGGAACATATGGTCATTCCCGACCGTTT
The DNA here is from genome assembly GCA_902772845.1 of uncultured Ruminococcus sp. GTDB lineage: Bacteria > Bacillota > Clostridia > Oscillospirales > CAG-382 > UBA1206. The sequence goes on along the minus strand of CACYCI010000013.1, from coordinate 10,025 downwards.
TCAAGTCATACTCTTTGTCATTGCAGCGATCGGCGTGTTTTTCGATCTGCATTTCGGCTGGGTGTCGCACGTTATCGGTTTTGCCGCCGCATTAGTATCCTTTATCGTGATCGCCGCTGCGGTGAGCTATTTCAAAAAGCGCGACGCGCTCGGCGGCGGAGATATAAAATTTGCCGCCTGCGCCGGGCTGCTGCTCGGATGGCAGAGGTTCATACTCATGATACTTGTCGCTTCTGTCAGCGCAAGCATAATACTGCTTATCAAATCAAAACATATTCGCGCCGAGGGCGGATCCGTTGAATATCCTTTCGCACCGTTTCTTACGACCGGCGCGGTCATCTCTTTGCTATTCGGCCATATTATCATAGAACGGTACGTCGAACTCCTTATCGGCTGACTTTACTGTGTATTTGAAAGGGCGTTCCTGATGCAGCAATATAAGTATACGGCAATAAATTTGCAAAACGAAAAGATCACCGGCAATTTCATAGCGGCTGATGAGCAGGACCTTGCCGTTCAGCTTTCTAAGCAGGGGCTGTATTTGCTTTCCGCAACTCCTTACAGCGGTAAATCGCCGTCTGCGTTCTTTACTACGGGGACCGGCAAGGTAAAGCTTTCAGAACTCACTGCTTTCTGCCGTCAGTATTCAATAATGTTGAACGCCGGCATTTCTTTGCTTAACGGGATAGAGATCCTTAAGGAACAGAACTTCTCGCACTATTTCAGGTCGTTGCTTCAGGTAGTATACGAAGATGTGAAGACCGGTGTTATGCTTTCCGAGGCGATGGCAAAGCATAAACGCGTTTTCCCTGAATTTTTCCGCAGCATGATCAAGGTCGGCGAACTCGGCGGACGGTTGGATCTTGTAATGAATTCACTTGCCGATTATTACGAACGCGACAGCGCCATCAAGAAAAAAGTCAAAAGTGCTTTCGCTTACCCTATAATGCTTTGCGTTTTGGCATTCGGCATAATCGTTATAATGCTGGCGTTCGTCATTCCGACTTTCAGAAAAACGCTTGCGGAACTGAATATTGAAGCGACCGGACTTACAAAAGCAGTCTATTCCATTTCGGATTTTCTTATTAATCATTGGGCGTTCCTTCTGCTCGGAGCGTTCTTATTCGTTGGTTTGATCTTACTGCTGAAACGCACCAAAAAGGGAAGATATTTCTTTGACTGGCTAAAAATGCACGCTCCGTTTGTCAGAAAGCCGTACCGTCAGCTTATCGCCGCACGTTTTGCCAGAGGTTTCGGTCTTCTGCTTTCCAGCGGTATGGATATGACCGAGGCTTTGAATTCCGTTGTCATAGTATTCGGCAACAAATACGTAGAAGAGCATTTCAAGCTTGCCGTCGAAGATATCTGTCACGGCGTTTCGCTCGCGGTGGCGTTTGACCGGCAGAAGCTGTTCCCGGATATAATGCTTCAGATGATTGCCGTCGGTGAACGCACCGCGTCGCTGGATGAAGTCCTTACGCGATCCTGCAATTTCTTTGACGACGCCGTTGAAACTTCGCTTACCCGCGTCACGACCAGGATCCAGCCGGTCATGCTGGGCGTTCTCGGTATCGTCGTAGTCATCCTTTTCCTGGCAGTATATTCTCCGATGCTTTCGATCATGACGCAGCTCAACGTTTAAGAGGTTTTATATGAATATCGATTACGACCTTTTACAGTTTTATATATACAAAAGGATAATTGACCGCAAGGACGCCGATGAGATCATATCCGAATGCAAGCGCCTCAAGACACCTGTAAGGGATTATCTGCTTGCAAAAGAATACACTACTGAAACCACCGAGCTCGAGGCGCTCGCTGAATACTACTGTTTGCCTTATATAGAGCTGGATATGCTCGATATCGATCAGTCGCTTTTTGAACGTTTTTCTTTCGATTATATGAAGAAGAACAAATTCATACCGGTGAGTATCGAAAAGAACGGCGTTCTTATCATAGCAGTTGGCAAACCGCTCGATCTTAACGCCATGACCGCGTATGCGGCTGTCTTTGATTGTCCAGTCGATTATATTCTGACGCCTCCCATTCAGATAGACCGGTATATCGATTCCATAGCTACCGTAATTTCGACTTCCGATGCCCTCAAAGATATAAATACGGAAAACGACGACCGGCTTTTTGCAGGACTCAAGAACGCGAACGTTTCCGTTTCATCTGCAGACGACGTCGTAAACAACCCGTCTGTACGTCTGGTCGACTCTATTATTAAAGAAGCGATCCCTTACCGTGCGTCGGATATCCATATAGAACCGTTTGAAAAACGCGTCCGCGTCCGCTACCGTATCGACGGCGACTTGCAGGAACGGGCAAATTTCCCTATAGAAGCGTATCCGGCTATCTGTGCGCGTATTAAGATAATGGCAGGACTCAATATCGCCGAAAGGCGAGTGCCGCAGGACGGCAGGATCAATATGCGAATAAGCGGCAAAGAATACGATTTCCGCGTTTCGTCGCTGCCCTCGGTCCACGGTGAAAAGTTCGTTATACGTATACTTGATAAATCTTCTTTTCGGTTCACCCGCACCGAACTCGGGTTCACGGAGGAAGAAAACAAGCTGGTCGATAAAATGCTCATGCGTCCGCACGGTATCGTCCTTCTTACAGGTCCTACCGGCTGCGGTAAGTCTACCACTCTTTATTCTTTCCTGAAAGAGGTCAACGATCCGACCGTGAATATCATCACTGTCGAAGACCCCGTCGAGTATACTATGCCGGGGATCACGCAGACTCAAGTGAATACAAAAGCTAATATGACTTTTGCCACGGCGCTCCGTTCCATACTCCGTCAGGACCCTGACATAATAATGATCGGCGAGATACGCGATGAGGAAACTGCCGAAATAGCCGTTCGGTCTGCTATTACGGGGCACCTTGTTTTCAGCACCTTGCATACTAACGACGCTCCCGGAGCGGTAACTCGCCTGGAAGATATGCACGTTCCGGATTATCTTGTCGCGGATGCGCTCGTCGGCGTTATAGCACAGCGTCTCGTAAAGCATCTTTGCCCCGCGTGCAAAAAACGCGGTAAGACCAACGCAAGGGAAATGGAGATACTCGGTATCGACGAACCCGTCAGCATATACAGGCCGCAAGGGTGCCAGTTTTGCAACAATACCGGCTATAAAGGACGCGTTGCGATCCACGAGATACTTTATATCGACGAGAACATGAAAAACATTATTTCACAAAACAAGAATTCCGAAAAGCTTCGCACAGCCGCCGTTGAAAACGGCATGACAAAGCTTTGGGATTCCTGCAGGAATCTCGTTCTGAAAGGGACTACCAGTATTCAGGAATTGATGACTCTTAACATAGAGTGATTCCAAGGAGGCAACATTAAATGGCGTGGCAGCATCTATATGCGAGAGTACCCTCAAAGTTAAGTATGTTCAATAAAACCGACGGGTATGATACTTTCGCCTGTTCTGCCGGTGTTACAGAAGAATTTGCCGTAAAAGAGCTTTCGTACGTTTGCGATATCAAGATCACGCCGGACGTTTCCGAGGATATCCGTTCCGGCAGGCTTTCTCCTGTTTACAGCCAATTTGCCGCGCGTGACGGACATCTTGTCCAAAGCTGCGTAACGTTCCTTCCGTTGGATTATACAGGCGAGCGCAGCACTTATATGGTGCATTCTATCATATCCGAAAGCCCGGAGTATACTGAATATTTCAGCAATTATGATGGCGCCGCCGTCAATAAAGACATTTTCCTTCACGATCTTTCCGTGTTCCGTTTGACAGATCCTTCTTCAAAGCCGGATCGCGAATATCCCGATATCCCGCTCGTTAGCGTTCACTGCGAGACTCAGAACTGGGTCGCCGAAACGCTCGATCGCGATCTTTTGAGAAGATTCATGTATTCCGTCTTCGCCGCCGTCAGCGGAAAGATCAAGTGCGTATATGTGGCTCTTAAGGATACCGGCGAACAGGCAACTGAAGGATTTATAAGACTGATCAATTCGCTTTTCAAGGTCATACCGTACCATTTGCGTCCGTTGCTTTCGTTTGCTACGCGCGTTATGAATACTTCGCAGTTTTCCGGCGTAAAACTAAAAGGCGTGGTCGCGGATATCGATTCAATAAAAGCTTCAAAATGCGCTGCTTTCGATTTTTCGTACGGTTCATACGTCGGCGTCAAAGACGAGGACGTCAACGATAATATCGTTACTGTCGATTTCATCTGTTCGCTTTTCAGGAACGATTTGCTGCGCCGCGTTTTTCTTGCTTTTACTGACAGAGTAGTTAAGGCGTCGCCTTCGCTTGGCGCATCATCTTTCGGCGCTGTCAATGATTTAGTACGTCTCTTCCGTTGCGGCTGCGGCTTTTACGAAGAAAAGTCGGTCCTGCCGAACGATATAAAAGTTCTTGAACTTTTGACGGTGTATGAAAACCACCGCAGATCGCTTCCTGATGATTATCGTGTCAATATAATGCGCTGTATCAACAGGTATCCCGCCGCGCGAATCGAGATCCCTAAAAAGATATTCAACAAGCTGCAAAAGATGTATCCAAACGAGATCCCCGGCACCAAACATGTGATCATGAACGCCGTGCTTGACCTTATCCATACCGACGCCATGCGCGATAAACTCTTCGCTTTTATCAAATCCAATTACGTAAGCGAATCGCCCGCTGCCAGGTCTGATATGATCCGACATCTTTGCAACGTATTTTACGGCGGTTTTCTGCAGCCGCAGTTGCTTGCATTCTTTGATGATTGCTTTTCCGGCGCTTCCGAAGAAAGCAGGGCGGAGATCGTGTCTAAAGTGCTGCTTGCCATTCGCACAAAATCGCTGATCGATAAGATAATCGCCTTCTTGGATGATCATTATGTGGAGTTTACTCCCGAATTGCGTTCAGCATTATATGACGCGCTCCTTGAAGAGATCCCCGAGGGAGACGATCTTGCTTTCCGCCTTATATGTTTTGCCGACTGCCATTTGACCGACGAATCAGACGATTTTATAGCGGCTTTTGACAAACGCCTTGTAAAAGCTATTTGCGCCGAACAGAACCGCGCAAAGCATCCGCTTATCATTGCGATTTCCAAGACCGGAGGCCATTGTTCTGAGGCGGCGGCAAAGTATGTATTCAAAGAGTGCGCAGGTCAAAAGATATACAACGAATATTTCGCATCAATGCTCGGCGGCTCTTTTGAATCGCAGCACCGCTGCATATTATACGCTGCTGAATTCTGTAATGTCGATGACGACGGTATCGCTACGGACCTTGCGGATCGCATTGCAGCGTGTATGCTCGCTTCTCACGCGAAGCAGGATCTTGAAGTTCTTGTATCAGCCGCCGACGAATTTGAAAACTCCGGCCTTCGGTTCCTTTCGCTCGTTGCGCATAAGGCAGTTTGCCCGCTCATTTCGTCAAGGATAACAGATGTCTTTAACGGCGCGCGCGGAACGTTGACTGTGGAAGATATAAATGAGCTCGCAATGCCTTATCCCGAAATCGCAAAAGACGGCAAATTCAAAATAATCGAAAATTATCTCGAATTCAAAAAAGCCTTTTTATCTGCCGGGTATGACGAATTTATGTCATACTGCGAATCTTTCCCCTCGGACAAAGAACTGCGTGCCGATATCGGAGCTTATGCGGAAAAAGATCTAGCGTCAGCGCTTGAAGTTTCGGATCACGAAAAACTGATCGCGTACTGCTTCGCCGTGTCATACCTGAAAACGGGTTCTTTAGGCATACATGGCGCTTACGATATGCTGCTCAGCGCAAAAGCAGATGCCGCTGACTCCGCCGTCCTTGAGGGAAATGCGTTGTATTCCGCAAAAAGCGTGATAGACTTTTGTATTTCTCTCGATTCCGATGCTTTTGTCAGCGGTAGATTCAGATCTTTGCTCACAGAGCCGGATTCCGGACTGTACGGGATGCTTGATCAGATCGTTTCAACTTACGGTAAAAAAGCAGCAAAACGGCTTGAATCCATGCTTCGTGAATACGGTAAGTCTCACGCCGAATTCGCAGCATATTGCAAAAGCGTGATACGCCGCAAACGCAACGGATCTGGTAGCGGGGGCTCTGTAAAAGGCTTCTTTTCAAAATCGGTCGGATTTTTCAAAAGACAGTTCCGCAAGGAATAGTTGCGAAATATAATAATGAGCCGGGCAGTTTCTGCCCGACTCATTTTATATTTGCCTGCGCCTTTACACGCTTTCCGCGATCTCGTAGATAAGCTTTTCGGTCTTTTCCCACCCGAGGCACGGATCGGTTATGGATTTACCGTATACGTTTTCTCCTATTTTTTGAGCGCCGTCTTCGATATAGCTTTCTATCATAAGTCCTTTTACAAGTGTGCGTATGTCTTCGTTGACCTTACGGCTGTAAAGTACGTCTTTCGCGATGCGTATCTGTTCAAGATACATTTTGCCCGAATTGGAATGATTCGTATCTACCAGTACGGAAGGATTCTGCAGCCCCGATGCCAGGTAGTCGGCGTACAGACGCTGCAGGTTTTCGTAATGATAGTTCGGGAGCGGATGGCCGGAATAATCCGTATACCCGCGAAGGACAGCGTGCGCGAACTTGTTGCCTTTGCTTTGAACCTCCCATCCGCGGTAGATGAATCTGTGCCCCTGCTGAGCCGCTCTGATACTGTTCAGCATAATGGTAAGATCGCCTTCTGTCGGGTTTTTCATTCCTACCGGAACGTTCAGTCCGCTGGCTGCAAGGCGATGCTGCTGGTCTTCAACGGATCGCGCACCTATGGCGACATAAGCCAAAAGGTCCGAAAGATATCTGTGATTATCGGGATACAGCATTTCGTCAGCACATGAAAATGAATAGTCTTTCAGCGCTGTCATGTGAAGCTCGCGTATGGCGATTATTCCATGAAGCATATCGGCTTCGTGGCTGGGATCGGGCTGATGCAGCATACCCTTGTACCCCTCTCCCGTTGTGCGCGGCTTGTTGGTGTACACTCGCGGGATAATTATTATTCTGTCCTTGACTTTGTCTTGGACCACGCGCAGACGCGAAATATAATCGAGAACAGACGCACTGTTATCGGCGGAACACGGCCCGATCACCAGGATGAATTTATCAGATTTTCCCGTGAAAACGTTTTTGATCTCAATGTCGCGCATTTCACGAGTCTTTTCCATTTCTTTGGAAATAGGGAATTCGCGCTTTATTTCCATCGGTATGGGGAGCTTGCGCATAAAATCCATATTCATATTATCATTTCCTCCGGTCTTTATCAAACGTTTTGCGCCGTTCAGTAGATTTTATCATCATCGATTTTACGGTATCAAAGTCGTCTTTATCAATAGCTTCTCTAAGACGTGACAGTTGTTCTGTAAATGAATCGATCTCGTCGACCAAATACTTTTTGTTCAGCGAAAACAGTTCACTCCACATCGTTTCGTTGATTTTTGCTATCCGGGTAAGATCCCTGAACGAGTCGCCGGTATAATTACAGATCTGTTCGTCGTCGTTGGCGCACATAAGTGCTACTGCTATGCAGTGAGTCAACTGCGAAAGGAATGCGATCATCTTATCGTGTTCGTCGGGCGACAGCTGGCTTATACGTCCAAAGCCCAGCTCGCGTCCGAGCCATTCGCAGGTCCGTATCGCTCTTTCCGTGTTTTTTTCGGTAGGGACTACAATGTAATTGGCGTTTTTAAAAACAGAACAGTCTGAATTGATTATACCGCTGGATTCGCGACCTGCCATAGGATGCGCAGAAATGAATTCGACGCCTTCCGGGAGCAGCGACTGCACCTCGCCGACAACGCTTCCTTTTACTCCTGTAACGTCGGTGATCAGCGTTCCCGGTCTGAACAATCTGCCATGGTTTTTGATCCATTCTATAAACGTATGAGGATATAAAGCAAAAACAGCGATATCACATGATTCAACGTAACCGTCATTGACTTCAGTGTCGCCTTCGTCTATTATTCCGTTTGAGAGCGCGTAATCTACAGAATCGCGGTCTAACGTTATTGCCGTTATGTGATGGCCCTTTGATTTGAGCGCCTTCGCATAGCTGCCGCCCATAAGACCCAGACCAACTATCAATATTCTTTTTGAACTGTCATTCATATAGGATCGCATTCCCTCCAAGAGATCTGAAAACTTCAAAATAACGCGGAAAGCTCTTGCTTACTGCTTCGCATCCGTCTATCGTTCCGCCGTATGCAGAAGCAAGTATGCACAACGCCATTACTATGCGGTGATCGTTATACCCCGTAAGGATATTTTTCGGCGCGTGAAGTTCGCTTTTTTCAACAACAAAGTTATTATCGTACTGTTCTACGGTACACCCGAACCGACGCAGCGATTCCGCCATAGCCGTTGCTCGGTCGCTTTCTTTCAGTTTCAGACGTCGCGTGTTCACGAACTCGGCGCCGTTGTTAAGCGCCGCAACTGCGGCAAGCGCAGGGAAGAGATCGGGGCAATCGGCAATATCTATGATCGGACACCCGGCGGCGAGCTTGCCGAAAAGTTTTAGGCATACTTTGTCGCCCTGGATGCTGTTTTCTTCAAGCCCGCCAACGCGAACGTTGCCTCCGTAAAAAGTAAAAGCATAAAGATATGCCGAATTTGACCAGTCGCCTTCATTAACGGCAATTACGGGCTCAACGGAAGAATTCAAAAGAGAATAAACGTTGCCGCGGTTGGAAAAATGCACTCCGTGCTGTGCAAGTACCGAAACTGTAATATCTACATAAGGCTTGCTTTCCGTGCCGCCAAGCAGCGCTATGTGGGGCTTTTCATCCATCAGCGGAGCTGCCATGAGCAATCCGCTTATGAATTGACTGCTTTGTGAACCGTTAAGCGCTATGCAGCCTCCTTTCAGCTTGCCGCTGATCTTAAGAGATTTGCCGTCGAAATCAAAACCAATGCCGCGTTTTTGGCATATTTCATTATAAGCGTCAAGCGGACGGGAAAGGAGTCGTTCGGTACCGCTAAATTCATATTCTCCGCCGATCGCAATGCAGATTGGTATAAAAAACCTCAGCGTGCTGCCGCTTTCTCCGCAATCGAGTTTTGCGGAAAATCGGTCTTTATCTATACCTTCTGTCACTTTTACAGTATCGCCGTTTATCACGTATTTTGCTCCGAGCGCAGACATGCAGCGAAGCGTTGCGCGTATGTCCTCGGAAAGCTCGATATTGCATACCGAGCCGCCGCCCGAAAGCATTGCGCATATCAAATGGCGATGCGCAAAGCTTTTTGAAGGTGGAGCGTTCACAGCACCGCAAAGGACGGAACGAGATACGACCGCTTTCATAACGTATCGGCGGAACGATCCGCGAGAAGATCCACGGCTTCTGTATAACCGTCCAGGCCGTGTCCGGCTATGGTTTTTATGCAGACGTCGCGGACATAGCTAATCTGCCTGAACGGCTCGCGCCTGTCCACATTTGAAATGTGTACTTCCACAGACGGGATGCCTACTGCTTTGAGAGCGTCTGCAATAGCTACGCTCGTGTGTGTGTAACCGGCAGGATTTATTATGATCCCGTCGTAAACTCTGTAAGCCGATTGTATCGCGTCTATTATGTCGCCTTCATGATTTGACTGAAAAAAGTCGGCTTCAACTCCGCGCTTTGCGGAATGCGACCGTATTTTTTCGGTAAGCATATCGTAAGTAGCCGTACCGTAAATATCCGGCTCGCGTATGCCGAGCATATTTATATTCGGACCGTTGATCACTAATATTTTCATTTTAAGATCTCCAGCAGTTTATTTGCACTTTCTTCTGGCGTTTCGCACGGGCAAAATCTTATATCGCAGCGTTCGTTGTAAAGCGGATACCGTTCGCGGTACAATTTTTCAAGCTTGGTTTTATCGGAAGAAAGCGGTCTGTTTTTGTGAGCTTTCAGCTTTTCGAATTCGCGGTCTGTAAAAACGATCTTTCCGTTTAACCTTAGATTATCCACATTTGAAACGTCAAGTATTGCGCCGCCGCCTGTCGAGATGACTGCCGAATTGACGCCTGCAAGCATTTCTATCGCGCTTCGCTCGATCTTGCGGAAT
>CACYCI010000012.1 GCA_902772845.1 uncultured Ruminococcus sp. | reverse complement strand
GCACTTCGGGAAAAAAGTGCCGAAATCTGAGTTTTTGCGCGACGTGGACGCCCTGGCCGCCTATGCCAGAATCGAACTGGGGCTGACGAGGGGGGACGTTGTCACGGTCTTTATGCCCACGACGGTGCAGAGCATCGCCGCTTTTTATGCCTTCAATAAGATCGGCGTCATCGTCAATTTCGTCCATCCCCTGCTGCCGCCGGAAGCCCTGAAGGAGGCCATTGAGGAGGGACACTCCAAAATGGTCATGGTGCTGGATATCCTCTCGAAAAACCACGCGGACGTGATCAATGAATCCGGCCTGCCCTGCCTTGTGTGCCACAGTTCCGACTATGGCAGCATCCTCAAAACCACCGGCGCGAAGGTGGGCGAGTTGGCCGTGAAAAAGCTGTTCCCGGAAATCAAGAACCGCGAGGAATACAGCGCGGCCGTCAAGCGTTTCGCCAAGGCCAACGTCAAGCCGGACTGCGACTGTGATGAAATCGCCGTCTACCTGAACGGCGGCGGCACCACGGGCAAGAGCAAAACGATCATGCTGACCTCCCGCGCCATCAATGAGCTTGCCTGCCGCGTTTCCCGGATCGACCGGATCCATCAGCCCGGCATTGAGGCGGAAATCATCGTGCTGCCGCTGTTCCACTGCTTCGGCCTGTGCCTTGCCACCCACATGGCCATGTGCAACGGCGCAAGGCTGATCCCCCTGATGCAGTACGACGCGGGGCTGGTCTCCCGTCTGATGAGGGACAACAAGGTCATCGCCATGGTGGGCATCCCCGTCATGTTCAAAAAGCTGATGGATGACAAACACTTCAACCCGAAATACCTGCGGAACTTCCGCATGGCCTTCTGCGGGGGCGACGACGCGCCGCAGACGTGGCTGGACGACTTCAACAAGCTGCTGGAAGACGCCGGCTCCCCCGCCAAGCTCCGCCAGGGCTACGGCCTGACAGAGGTGGGGTCCGTCTGCTGCCACTGCTCCAACTGGGAATACAAGCCGGATTCCATCGGCAAGCCCTTGCTGGGCGTCAATATGCAGATCTGGGATGACGACCATAAGGAATTGCCCAACGGTGAGATCGGCGAGATCGTCATCTCCGGCCCCACCATTATGGCCGGCTATTACCACGGCGACAAGGAACAGTTGGGCGACGGCCTGTATACCGATGAAAACGGCGTGAAATGGGTCTGCTCCGGCGACCTTGGCTACCGGGATGACGACGGATTTTTCTTCTTCTCCGGCAGGAAAAAGCGCGTGATCATCATCTCCGGCTACAACGTCTACCCCAGCGATATTGAAAAGAAGCTGACGGAGTTCCCCTTCGTGGATGAGGTGTGCCTGGCGAAAGGCTTTTCCGAAGACCGCAAGCCCTTGCTGCGGATGTTTGTCTCCTATAAAAAAGGCGAGCAGGAACTGACGCCGGAAACCACCGCCGTATACAACAACATGCTGCTGGATTGCATTGAAAACAACTTTTCCAAGTTCTCCGTGCCCCGCGATATCCATGTGCTGCGTGAGCTGCCCCACACGCCGCTGGAGAAGGTGGACTTTATGAAGCTGAACCAGAACAAACCCGGCGATGCGGTCTATGTGGAACCGCCGAAGGCAAAGGAAAGCCTTCTGCCCATCTGACGCGCCCGACGCCCTCCGCTTACGAACGATTATCCCCGGGACCGATCCGCTTCGGTTCCGGGGATGCTGCGTTTTATCTGACCGTATACGCATACTTGTTTTCACCGAGAGAGTCGAGATAACCGAGCACTTCCTTCCGATCTGCCCCTTCGGCAAGCATCGCAAGGATCTTTTTTGCGGCAGCTTCCTTACCGGTATGCGTCTGACCGGCCAAAGCGTCCGCGATCCTTATGATTTCGTTTTCCGCGTATCCGTTTTTCTTCAGCGACGCCATCAGTTTCCGGCGGTACTTATGCCGCTCTCTTCGGGCTGTCAGATAATACTTTTTCTGCGTCATGCCGCGCTCCGTTGATGATTTGATAATGATATCGTCATTATAACGCCTGTTGCAGTAAATAGCAAGACAAAAACCGGACGGAATCCCGCCCGGTTTCGATCATTCTGTCGCTTTTATCATTCCGCAGAGGCAGCTTCGTCGCCTTTCTCCGCGTCTTTGTCGAGAAGAGCCTTGATATCCTTGAGGACGGAAAGCTCGGTCTCTTCCTCTTCGGCCTCTTCCTCTTCTTCCTTCTTCTTCAGCTCTTCCAGCTTCGTCTTGGCCTTCATGATGAGGCGCAGAACGAGGAAGATGGAAAGGGCGATGATCAGGAAGTCGATGACGGTCTGAAGGAAATTACCGTAGGTCAGCGCGATCTCCGCCTGATCGACAATCTTCTCACCGTCTTCAAAGTGGAACACCTCGGGCTTGAAAACGTGCTTTAACGCGGAAAAGGTAGTGGTTCCGGTCAAAAGGCTGATGAGAGGGGTAATGATATCGTTGACAAACGAAGTGACGATCTTACCGAACGCGCCGCCGATGATCACGCCGACTGCCATGTCGATGATGTTGCCCTTCATAGCAAACTCTTTGAAGTCGCTGAAAAACTTTTTCATAAAAGTGCCTCCTTGTTTATGACTTTTTTTGCAGATTCAGTGTAGCACATTTTTTTTTAGGATTCAATAGTTTTTTCAGATTTCTTCCAATTCAAGCCATTCGGTCTCCAACGATTCGATCTCCGCATTGACCGCTTCCAGCTGCGCCGTCAGAGACAGGATCAATTCATAATCCGCCGCGTTGTCCGGATCGGACAG
>CACYCI010000011.1 GCA_902772845.1 uncultured Ruminococcus sp. | reverse complement strand
CGACTCTTCGGCGCAGGACGTTTCGGAACCGCCCGAAGCGACTCCCGACGAATATTTCACGTTCACGCTGCTCGAAGACGGCACTTACGAAATAAAAGCAAAAGATCCGGGCAAGCTGCCGGGCACTGTAGTGATACCCGAAACGCACGGCGGCAAAGATGTCACCCGCGTGGCGTACCGCGCGTTTTACCAAAGCGGCGCAGTCCGCGCCGTGATACCGCAAAGCGTAAAAAGCATTGGGGCGGAAGCGTTTTTCGGGTGTGTAGAGCTTGTTTCCGCCGAACTCGGCGGAGCAAAGACCATAGGCAGCGACGCGTTCCGCGGTTGTAAAAAGCTGGAACGTATCTTCCTGCCTGAAACGCTCGAAAAGACAGGCGACGGCGTATTCGCCGAATGCGCGGCGCTTATGAGCGCGGAATGCGGCGGAGGTCTGTATCAGCTGGGCGCCAACGCTTTTGAAAACTGCACGTCGCTCATATCATTCGGTTCACAGTCGCTATCGTTCGCGGGGCAATACGCTTTTTCCGGCTGTACCGCGTTAAAAAGCGCAGATCTGCCCGCGCTGCAGCGGCTCGGCGGGTGTGCTTTTTCCGGCTGCGCCGCGCTCGAGCGCGTAAGCTTTTCCGCCGAGCTGAAGCAGATAGACTGGTTCGCCATGGAAGGGTGCGCGTCACTGCGCGAGATATCCTTCGACGGCACCGCCGCGGAATGGGAGCGCATACTCAAGGGCGACGAATGGGACCGAAAAACTTCCGCATATTCCGTGACCTGTTCGGACCGCGTCATAACTTCGGACTGAGTTTTATATTCTGCCGCTGCCGGCATACGCGCGGCCTGCATATTGCGGGCCGCGCCGTTTTTGTTTATATAATATACAATCATAATGCATACATATTTAATTTACATAATTTGCTTCCTTTTTCTCTTGACACAATGTGCATATAATAGTATAATAAATTGATTTGGAACGGCTGTTTGTCTTCCGCCGCATACGGCGCTCACGATATAACGCTCCGCAAACACAGCCGAGCGGTCAGGCAGGGCAAGATCCGGACGTTCTGTAAATATACAGGAGGTAAAAGCATGAACCCGTTAGTATGTGTGCTCATCGCTTTGGGCGCGGCGATACTCGCCGGCACGGCCGCCTTCTTCGCAGGGATCGCTTACCGCAAAAGAATAGGCGAAAAGCTTATAAAATCTGCGGAAGTGGAAGCCAAGCGCATTGTCGACGACGCGGAAAAATCCGCCGAGGCAAAGAAGAAGGAATCGCTGATAGAAGCCAAAGAAGAAGCGATACGCATCAAAAACGAAACCGAAAAAGAATTAAAAGAAAGACGCAACGATATCCAGCGTATGGAAAAGCGCGTGCTTCAGAAAGAAGAACATCTCGATAACAAGATCGAGGCGCTGGATAAAAAAGACGAAAAACTCAACGCAAAGATCAAACAGAACGAAGAACTGCAGCAGCAGATCGAAGAGACCCGTCAGAAACAGCTCGAAGAACTCCAGCGCATAAGCGGCGTTTCCGCCGAAGAAGCCAAAGCGGAGCTGCTTGCGAGGGTAGAAGTCGAAGCGCGTCACGAAATGGCGCAGAAGCTTTCCGACATAGAAAAAGAATACAAAGAATCCGCCGACGAAAAGGCAAAGGATATCATCACGCTGGCCATACAGCGCTGCGCTTCCGACAGCGTGGCGGAAGCCACCGTATCGGTCGTGGACCTTCCCAACGACGAAATGAAGGGCAGGATCATCGGCCGCGAAGGGCGCAACATACGTTCGATAGAAACGCTGACCGGAGTCGACCTTATAATAGACGACACTCCCGAGGCGATCACCATATCCACGTTCGACCCGATCCGCCGCGAGGTGGCGCGGCTGACGTTGGAAAAACTCATTTCCGACGGCCGTATCCATCCTTCGCGCATAGAAGAAATGGTCGAAAAATCCAAAAAAGAAGTCGAAGCCGTCATCAAGCGCGAAGGCGAGCAGGCGACTTTTGCGGTGGGCGTCCACGGCATAAATCCCGAACTCGTCAAGCTGCTCGGCCGGTTAAAATACCGCACCAGCTACGGCCAGAACGTGCTCAAGCATTCCATTGAGGTCGCTCAGATCGCCGGTATGATCGCAAGCGAGCTGGGGCTTGACGTGACCCAGGCGAAACGCGCAGGTCTGCTGCACGACATAGGCAAAGCCATGACTCACGAAGTCGACGGCAGCCACGTCGCCATAGGCGTTGACATAGCGCGCAAATACAAAGAAAGCAAAGAGATCATCCATGCGATAGAAGCGCATCACGGCGACGTTGAACCAAAGACTTACGTCGCGGTCATAGTTCAGGCGGCGGACGCCATTTCGGCGGCGCGTCCCGGCGCACGGCGCGAAAATCTCGAAAACTACATCAAACGTCTGCAAAAGCTCGAAGAGATCGCAAACTCGTTCGAAGGCATCGAAAAATCCTTTGCCATCCAGGCGGGCCGCGAGATCCGCATAATGGTCAAGCCGGAAGAGATATCCGACGACGAGATGATCTTCGTCGCCAAGGATATAGCCAAGAAGATCGAATCCGAACTGGAATATCCGGGCCAGATCAAGATCAACATGATACGCGAAACGCGCGCTTTCGATTATGCAAAATAATATCTTCCGCATACTCGCGCTGGGCGACGTAGTGGGCAAAGCGGGGCTCGCCGCATTAAAAGCGGGGCTGCCCCGGCTCAAAGCGCGCACCTGCGCGGATATCACCATAGTCAACGGCGAAAACGCCTCCGAACCCAACGGGCTGACAGTGGAAGACGCGCGGCTGATATTCGCCGCGGGAGCCGACGTTATAACCGGCGGCAACCACACGCTCCGCCACAAGGATATGCTGGCGTTTCTGGACGAAACGCGTTCGGTGCTGCGCCCGGCAAACTACCCGCCGCTCTGCCCGGGCAGCGGATTCACGGTCGCGCACGCATCTTCGGGCATCAGGGTGCTGGTGGTAAACGTTTCGGGGCAGGTGTTCATGCAGCAGTGCGACAATCCGTTCAACTGCGCGCAGACACTTCTGAACGAAACAGCCGGAACGTACGATCTCGCCGTGTGCGACATCCACGCCGAAGCCACAAGCGAAAAGCTCGCGTTCGGCCTGGCGTTCGACGGCAGGTTCGCCGCCGTATACGGCACGCACACCCACGTTCCCACCGCCGACGAGCAGGTGCTGCCCGACGGCACCGGCTATATCACCGACCTGGGAATGTGCGGCATACGCCGCGGGACAGTTTTGGGAGTAGAAAGCGCAGGAATTATCAGGCGCTTCACGACCGGTATCAGCGAACGGTTCGAGCGCGCGGCATCAGGCGCAGCCGAACTCGACGGCGCGCTGTTCGAATACGATACGGCCGCCAAAAAATGCGTGGCAGTAACGCGCATAGCAGAGATCATATAAAATCATCATACCGAAAGGAAACTCCAAATGACACACATTTTTCAAGTAATGGAAGAAGCGGCAGCCCCCAACACCACCGCTTCGCTTCTTATGACCGTGGGGATGCTCGTGGTCCTGGGCCTGGTGTTCTATTTCCTTATGTGGCGCCCTCAGAAAAAGCAGCAGCGCGAAACCGACGCCATGCGTAACTCGGTGGAACGCGGCGACGTCATAACCACCATCGGCGGCATAGTAGGGCTCGTCATAGTGGTAAAGGATAACGATATCCTGCTCGAGACCAGCGGCGACAAGACCCGCATACAGATCCAGAAATGGGCTGTCCGTTCCATAGAAAAGAAATCCGACTGAAACAGTAAGAATAATTACCAAAAAGGGAGCGTTTCTTATATGAAGACCTACACTTTACCTCAAAAAGAATTAGAAGTACGCTATTCCGCGGACGTGGTCGTGTGCGGCGGCGGCACCGCGGGCGTAAGCGCCGCAAGGGCCGCGGCGGATCAGGGCTGCTCGGTAATAGTCATTGAACAGTTCGGCTCCACCGGCGGGACCGCCACCAACGGTCTTGTCACGCCTTATATGCATTCCGGCATCGCCGGCGACCCCGATTGCTCGTACACCCGCAAGCTGCTTGCCGAAAAAATGCGAGCACTGGGCGGCATGGAAGAAGACGGCCGCGCTTTCGACCCCATGATCCTGCGCGTGGCAGGCGAACAGCTCCTGCTCGAAGCCGGCGTAAAGATACTGTACTATCATTTCATCTGCGACGTCATCAAGGAAAACGGCACCGTAAAAGGCGTAGTCTGCGCCACCAAATCCGGCACATACGTAATAGAAGGCAAAGTGTTCATAGACTGCACCGGCGACGCCGATATTTCGGTGCTCGCGGGGGCAGAATACACCAAAGGCGCGCCCGACACCGGGATCTGCCAGCCCATTTCGCTGCGCTATATCGTAAGCGGTATCGACAAGCACGCTTTCGGCGAATTCATCAGGGAAGAAGCAAAGCGCACCGGCATCGACCGCGGAGTTTCGTTCGACGGCAAAGATCACGTTTACGCGGCTGTCACCGGCACCGGCGAATGGACTTTCAGCGACGCTTTCGACAAAGCGGTCGCGGCGGGGGATCTTGATATCGAAGACAAGCTCTATTGGCAGGTCTTCATAGTTCCGGGCAGAAAAGACGCGCTCGCGTTCAACAATCCCGAGTTTTTCGAATACGTCGACGGCACCGACGTGGAGCATCTCACCCGCGCCCAGCTCGACGGCAAAAGGCGCATCTTCCGCCAGCTGGCGTTTTACAAAAAGTATTTCAAGGGCTTTGAAAACGCCTATATTTCCGAGATCGCGCCCATGGTCGGCGTGCGCGAATCGCGCAACGTCATAGGAAAATACACCATGACCGGGCTCGAAATGCTGGCGCGCAAAAAGTTTGCGGATAGCTTTTCGCAGACGAATTACCCCATAGATATCCACGGCAAAGAACTCAACTGCAAAGAAAACGTCACTCCGGTCGACGACGGCAAGCCCTGGTACGAGATCCCGTTCGGCACGCTCGTTGTAAAGGATTTCAAAAACCTGTTCGTGGCGGGCCGCTGCATAGGCGTGGATTTCCTTGCGGAATCTTCCATACGTGTGCAGAGCTCGGTGCGTTCTTCCGGCGAAGCCGCCGGCATAGGCGCGGCGCTGGCGTGCAAACGCGGCGTAAGCT
>CACYCI010000010.1 GCA_902772845.1 uncultured Ruminococcus sp. | reverse complement strand
TGCAGAGCGGGAGATTTGGACTTATAGACCGATTTCTCTCTGCCGTGTCTTACCAATTGGTTGAATGTAGGCATTGTTTTCCTCCTTCCTTGGTTTTTCTTTTTGCCGCGCCCGTAAAACGAACGCAACATTGTGATTATATACCACAGCTCAAGGTTTTGTCAAGAGCAGGATACCGTGATTTGTAACTTTTTTGTGAACAGATCACTCTTCGGAATCGAAAACGCCTTCTTTGGCGTCGCCGATGTCGATATCCACGTCGCGGTACATCTGCATACCTGTGCCGGCGGGGATGAGCTTGCCTATGATAACGTTTTCTTTAAGGCCGAGCAGCGGATCCACCTTGCCCTTGACGGCGGCTTCGGTGAGGACCTTTGTGGTTTCCTGGAACGAAGCTGCGGAAAGGAACGAATCGGTGGAAAGAGAGGCCTTGGTTATACCGAGCAGCATGGGAGTGAAAGTCGCCTCGAGCAGCGGAGTCTTATCGGGGTTGGCTGCGTTGTATTCCCTTATGCGCTCGTTTTCGGCGTCGATCTCGGAAACGTCAACGCTGGTGCCTTCGAGCAGGTTGGTCGAACCGGCGTCCTTGACGCGCGCCTTGCGCGTCATCTGGCGTGCGATGATCTCGATATGTTTATCAGCGATCTCAACGCCCTGGATACGGTAGACCTTCTGTATTTCTTTGATAATATACGAATATACCGCGTCGAGCCCGGAAATATTGAGTATATCGCCCGGAGTCTCGGTGCCTTCGGTGAGCTTCTGGCATTTCGTCACGTGGTCGCCGTCCTCTACGGCGATCTTGGTCATATAAGGAACGCTGGTGGACCTTTCTTCGCCGGTCTCGTCATCCTTGACGGTGATCTGCTTGGTACGTTTGACTTCCTGAATATGCACGGTGCCGTCGAAATCGGAAAGGACCGCGGATTTCTTGGGACGTCTGGCTTCGAATATTTCTTCGACTCTGGGAAGACCCTGAGTGATATCGCCGCCTGCGACGCCGCCGGAGTGGAACGTACGCATGGTAAGCTGAGTACCGGGTTCGCCTATGGACTGCGCCGCGATGATACCGACGGATTCGCCTATGCTTACGGGATGCCCGCTGGAAAGATCCGCGCCGTAGCAGTGCACGCAGGCGCCGTGTTTGGCTTTGCAGTTGATGACAGAACGGATATGGACTCTTTCGATACCGGCGTCTCTGATACGAAGCGCCTGCTCGTCTGTGATCATGGTGTCGTCGGGTACTATGACCTCGCCGGTTGCGGGATCGACGATATCGCCAATGGTATATCTGCCCACAAGACGTTCTTCGAATTTTTCTATGACTTCTTCTTTTTTGCCCTGCATTTCCACGATCTTGCTGACCCACAGGCCGCGGGTATCGTGGCAGTTTTCTTCGCGGATGATCACATCCTGCGAAACGTCGACAAGACGTCTGGTAAGATAGCCGGAGTCGGCAGTACGCAGAGCCGTATCGGCAAGGCCTTTACGGGCGCCTCTGGCGGCGGTGAAGTATTCGAGTATCTTCATGCCTTCGCGGAAGTTCGCTTTGATGGGGAGCTCTATCGTCTTACCGGTAGCGGAAGCCATAAGTCCGCGCATACCGGCGAGCTGTCTGATCTGTTTGATAGAACCGCGGGCGCCGGAGACAGCCATCATATTTATAGGATTGTATTTATCGAGGTTGCGCTGCAGCGCGTCTGCGATATCTTTGGTGCATTTATCCCAGATCTCTATGACGCGTGCAGAACGCTCTTCGTTGGAAAGCAGACCTTCGTTATAGAAATTGGTGATGACGTCGACCTTGGATTCCGCTTCTGCGAGAAGTTCTTTCTTTTCGGGCGGGATCGTCATATCGTAGACCGAAATGGTCATTGCGCTGCGGGTAGAATACTTGAAGCCCTGCGCTTTGATCTGATCGAGCACTTCGCAGGTGGCGGCGTTGCCGTGCTTTTTGATACAACGGTCGATTATCTGCGAAAGTTCGCTGTTGGTGGTAACAAAATCTATTTCCGGACGGAGGTACTGGCTGGGATCGGAACGGTCAACGAACCCGAGATCCTGAGGAATGGGTTTGTTGAATATAAGTCTGCCGAGCGTAGTGTTCACTATACCGGTGACAGTCTCTCCGTCGCGGTCTTTGCTGAGGCGGACGTTTATCTTGGCCTGAAGCGAGATCTCGCCGTTTTCATAAGCCATGACGGCTTCGTCGTAATCCGCGAACGATTTGCCTTCGCCGAGTTCGCCGGGTTTATCCAGCGTAAGGAAGTAGCTGCCGAGCACCATGTCCTGCGAAGGGATGGTCACGGCGTGACCGTTGACCGGCTTGAGCAGGTTGTTGGGCGAAAGCATAAGGAAACGGGCTTCCGCCTGTGCTTCCGCGGAAAGCGGAACGTGTACAGGCATCTGGTCGCCGTCGAAGTCGGCGTTGAACGCCGGGCAGACCAGCGGATGCAGTTTTATGGCTCTGCCTTCGACGAGTATCGGCTCGAACGCCTGTATGGAAAGGCGGTGGAGCGTAGGAGCGCGGTTGAGCAGTACAGGATGTTCCTTGATAACGGAATCGAGAGCGTCCCAGACTTCCGGGGTGGCTTTTTCGACGCGCTTCTTGGCGTCTTTTATGTTGCCGGATTTGCCCGTTGCCACAAGCGTCTTCATGACGAACGGCTTGAACAGTTCAAGCGCCATTTCTTTAGGCAGACCGCACTGGTATATTTTGAGTTCGGGCCCGACGACTATAACGGAACGGCCGGAATAGTCGACACGTTTGCCCAGCAGGTTCTGTCTGAAACGTCCCTGCTTGCCGCGCAGCATTTCGGAAAGCGATTTGAGCGGGCGGTTGTTGGGGCCGGTCACGGG
>CACYCI010000009.1 GCA_902772845.1 uncultured Ruminococcus sp. | reverse complement strand
TAACGTCTTCGCCGTCAGGATCTTCTATACGCAGCACGCCGAGCACGGCTTCGAATTCGCCCACGCCGTGCGGATACGTGAATTCTGCGCTTGCTATACGGTCTCCTTCGCACAGCCCCGAAAGAGCGATATCGTCCGGACCGGGGCCATCGCCGTATTCAAACGCCGCGTTTTTCAGCGAGACCGCCGCCTTGCGCGGTACTATCTTAAGAGTGAAACTGCGTTCGCGTACTGTACCGAAAATGTTTTTTGTGCGGGCAAAGACCGTATATTCGCCCGCCCTAAGGTCGGTGACTTCTGCGCCGTCTTTGAAATAACTGTAATCAACGCTGCAAAGAAAAGCGTTTGCGCCGGTATCGTAAACGTCTCCGTATACGGACTCGCCGGAGACGGGATCGCTTACGAACGTTCCCGAAAAAGCCATAAGAGCCGCTATGACCGCGATCACCGCCAAAATTGCGCAGCAAATTGCTGCGCGGTGCTTTCTGAGCCACGCAGTCAATGTAAATATGCGGTCCGCACGACGGCGGACTTTTTCGACATACCGATCGTAAGTCATCACTATATCGCTTTCTTTTGATCTGCTTTACGGGCGGACATCGGAACTGCTCCGACGGCGCGCCTTTACATATTTGTAATCATATCCGCGAAGCCCCGCTTCGTCCTGCCATTCCACGTAAAAGACTGCGCTTATATCGCCGCTTTCCGGGATATTTATACTGCCGATCCCGTTGACGGGGATATACGTCCCGCCGTTCATCGTAAACGTATCCGCGAGCACAAGATCAGAAATATGTTCGGCTCCGCAATATACCGAGCATTTAAGTGAATTGACAGACACCGATTTGCCGGAATAATCGGAAACCAGTCTCACTTCGTATTCAAGCCCGCGTTCGGTGACCGCCGCTCCGCAAAAATCGAATCTGATCCTGACCGACGGAGATTCGTCTATAAGCTCGGGCATCGGCGGCATATCTTTTTTTTCGGTGCGCGGTGCGGAAAAATCCGGGCCACCGCTTACGTTTTCGGCGCTTTCCGTACTGAATACACCGGCCAGTGCAGCCGCCGTGAGGGCGCAAAGGATCACCGCCGCCGCGATGATTACTCCGCAGAGCGCAACGGTGGAAACGGGAAATTGTGTGTTTTTGATACCGTCTTTTTTCATGTTATCACAGCTCTTTGAATCTGGCTAAAAAATCCTTGCTTTCGCTCATGTTTTCAGCGCCGAAAAGCTCGTTCATGCGCCTGACGAGCCCGTTAACGCCGGCGCGTACAAACACGGGGTTCTGCGATTCCAGCTTGCGCAGCACCTTGCGGCAGATCATTATATCCACGGCGACAGATTCGGTCCCGCCGCAGGAAATGAACACCGGGACGAACTGTTCGATCTGACGCATTATGCGGTTGCCGAACGTGATACGAAATTCGCGCACGAGATATTCGTCAAACGATTCTATTTTCTCGCGCATACCGGCGGAAAGTGCGTAAGTCTTCTGCGCCGCGGCGAACAGCGATTTAAGATCGCCTGCGGAAATATGCGCCGGCTTTGCCGGAGGAGCGGCAAACGGCGTTGCGCGGTGTTCGAGATCTATTACGAAAGCGCGGTCAAACACTTTATCAGAAAGCGCCAGCGTGGAATCGTCGTTGTTGCAGGTGCCGGTGAACCAGACGTTCCCGGGCAGACAAAGCGTTCCGCTTTCAAATTGTTTCGGGTCGCTTTCACGGCTGTCGGAAGTGACGCGCAGGCGCCGCGAAGGGCCTTCGGGCAGTTCGAGCAGCGAAAGGAATTCCGCAAAATAATACTCTACGCGGGCTATGTTCATTTCGTCCAGCACGATAACGTATATGCCGTCATTGCGCCCGGCTTCATAAAGCTTGAACAAAAGCTCTGTTTCGGTATAAGAATCGGTGAATTCGTTGTAGTAGCCCAAAAGATCGGTGCGGTCCTTCCACGAAGGCTGTACCGGCACCATAACGGCGTCGTTGCCCAGAAATTTTCCCAGAGCATATGCGAGCGAAGTCTTGCCGGTACCGGATATGCCCTGCATTACGGTGAGGTGCGTTACGGCGAGCGACGCGATATAAGACCTAATAACGTCTTTTTCGTAATAAAGCCCCAGCTGCGAAGCCGCGAAATCGCGGAACCTTTCGCAAAGCGAATTCAGAGTGCCCGGCTTTTCATATTCCGGCAAGGCGGCGGGCAAAGCGTCGAATGCGGAAAGACGGGCAAAACGCGGTCGGGTCTTTGCTTTTTTTGCAGCACGGCGCGCGGCGCGCGTGCGGACGTCCGAAACGATGAGTATGGCTGCGAGCGCGACTGCGGCAGCGTCTATGACCGCGAGCAGCACCGCGAATATCACCGTAACGGGCCGCGGAAGCGAAAGCAGCATATCCCAGGTGCGGGTCACCTTATCGGACCCGCCGGAAAGCGTTATGCAAAGCAGCGCCCCCGCCGCCGTGGCGACCGACGCGAATATTGAATATAAGGCGGTTACTAAGACGGTCTTTTTCATCTGCCGTTTTTCCTTTTAGCGTATTCCTCGCGCTTTATGCGCTTTTTTGCCTTTGCCCACTGGGCTTTGAAATAAGCGTCGAACGCCGCTTTTTCTCGTTCGAGCCGCAAAAAGCTTTCGCGGTCGGCGGCGTCGGCGGCGTCGCCTTTATCGGCATACAGAGCGGTAATGCGCGCCGAAAGCAGGTCGCGTTCGGATTCATATCTTTGGCGAAGTTCGTGAAGTTCGCGCTCCTTTGCGCTCACGGCTTCCTCAAAACGGCGTTCGTATTCTTTTGCGAGTTTGGCGGAATTTTCGTTCGCCGTTTCGGCGAATTCTTCGGCCTGGGATTCCAGCTGCGCTGAGATACGCCTGTTTTCTTCGGTTAGCGACGCGTTCTTTTCCTCTTCCAACCGCATGGTCTCGCGCAATGAGGAAAGCTCAGATTCCGTGGCTTCGAACGCGGAATATATCTCCGCCGCGGCTTCTTCCAGCACAGACGCGTATTCGGCGTCCGAAAGCTCGCTTTTTTCGTAACGCGATCTCAACGCAGCAAGCTCGTTCCTGCGTTTGAGCAGCGTTTCACGCCGTTCGTCAAGCTTCGCGCGCTCATATTCCCTTTCGCATTCCTCCCAGCCGGAAAAGGTCTCTTTATACGCTGCGAACAGCAGAAGCGATATCGTATCCGAAAACATACGCATCCCGAGCGCCGACACAGGGCGTTCCGACCGGATCTCGCGGCTGCAGGAAAAGCCGTCGCCTTCGTACGAAGTAATGTATGAATAAAGCTCGAACGCCGCGCTGAAATGCACGTTGTTTTTTATGATGTTGGTGCGCACGACCGGCGGCACAAGACGAGGCGCCTGAGCAGCGAGCCGCATGACGGGAGCGGATTCATACGCCTTGACCGCGGCGAGCAAAGCGCGTATGCGCTTGATAACGGCAAGCGTTTTTATATCCGCCGCGGCGCCGTTGAACGCCGCCTCTGTAACCGTAACGCCGTATTTCACCGCGCTGTCTGCGCCGTCAGCCACGTGCCGGAGTTCCAGCGACACTCCGCATTCCGCCGCGGCGCGTGTGATCGATTCGTAACGTACCGATATGAACGACGAAAGCTGCGTAAGGAGCAGATAAAGGAAACGGTTTTCGTAGACGGCAAAATCTTCTTCGTTTTCGTTTACGTATATCTCGTCCGGGATGAGCTGACCAGTCCCCGAAACGTGCCTTATAAGATTACTGTGGCGCGCAAGGTGACTTACCGAATCCTTGCCGGTCTTGCGCGCGCGGTCTATGCGCACCACCTCGCCGGAATCGCGGATGAGACTGCGCGACTGTTCTATCGCCTTGCCAACGCTCGGCAGGGCGGATTCTATGGCGTCCACCCAGGTCTCGTCTATGACGACGTTGATCCTTGTGCCGGAAACAGCGGCTTTCCCGCCGGCGCCGGACGCCCCGGAGAAGCGCGTGCCGTTCTGCTCGCCCGCTTCGTCAAGAGTTTTCAATATTCCGTAATAACCGGTGCTGTCGTATACCATGGCCGCCGCTCCTTACGCGCCGATGAAACGCGCTATTGCCGACTCGCATTGAGGCAGCGCTCCTGCGCCGAATATACGGTCGAGTTCGCCGAGCAGGGATTCCGCCTTGGACTTGACGAACACGGGGTTTTGAGTTTCGAGCTTGCGAAGGACTTTTTTGCTCATTATCAGGTCGACGGCTGCGTTTTCCGTACCCCCGCACGCCACGAAGACCGGTACGAACTGTTCGGCCTGCCGCATTATGCGGTTGCCGAACGTGAGCTGCATGACGTCTGTCAGGATGCGGTCGAATTCTTCTATTTTTGCTTTCATCGCAGATCCGAGCGAATATTCCGCGCGCGCGGAAGCGAACAGCGATTCCAGATAAGTGCGCGATACCGGAGTGACGGGAGTCTTGGGCGCCCCGAAGCTTTGAGCACGGCGGTCGAGTTCTATGACCATGGCGCGGTCGTAGACTTTGTCGGATATCGCAAGCGTGGAATCGTCGTTGTTGGCGGTGCCTACGAACCATACGTTCTGAGGGATCAGCAGCTTGCCGTGATCGAACCGTTTCGGATCGTTGGGACGCGTGTCCGAGATCACTTCTATCTTGCGCGAAGCCGGATCGGGCAGTTCGAGCAGCGAAAGGAATTCCGCAAAATAGTATTCCACCCGCGCTATGTTCATTTCGTCAAGTACAAGCACGCAAACGTTATCGCTTCCGGCGGCTTCGTAAAGCCTGTAAAGCAGTTCGGTTTCGGTGAACACGCCGGTGAATTCGTTGTAATATCCCAAAAGGTCGCTGCGGTCTTTCCAGGACGGCTGAACGGGGACTATGACGGCGCTGTTGCCAATGAACTTGCCGAACGCGTATGCGAGCGAAGTTTTGCCCGTGCCGGATATGCCCTGCATTATGACCAGCCGCGTGACTGAAAGCGACGCCACGAAAGCGCGCATCACGTCGATATCGTAATACAGTCCCAGCTCGTTTGCCGAATACGAACGGAAATTTTCGCAAAGCTGCTTTAACGAAACGGAATCGTCATAGCTTTGCCTGACTTCGCGCGGTTTTCGTTCGTCGAGCTCGGCGAGCCGGGAAAAACGCCGCCTTTCTTTGCCGCGCTTTTTTTCTTCTTCGCGTTCGTGCGTGGCGCGCGCGGTGCGCACGATAAAAAGAACCATCAAAATGAGCAGCGACGCGGTCAGTATGAGAGTATAAACGAACATCATCCGGTGGGAAGTCAGAGCGCCCCACAGAGATGCGTCAGTGAAATATTTCATTCCCTGCATATTATTCATATTTTGCTCCGTAAACAATATTTTCCCTATCATATTCTTTAATATAAATATAACACCGCGCCGCAGCTTTGTCAAGCGACAAAACGCACCTTGCAAAGCAATTGCAAAAAGTTTACATATCGGCTGCCGCGCTTGCAAAAAGATGCAATAAATATTCACATTAAGCGCGGGAAGGCCAAAAAATATATTGAAAAATCACATATGATATGATATATTGAAAGCAGGAATGCATAAATTCACAAAAATGCCGCTACACGCGGCGGAAACGGAGCTTTATATGAAAAAATCCGATCAAAAGCACCTTATCAAGCTTGCGATCTTTGCAGGTATCGCAATAGTCCTGGCAGTGATCTGTTACACCACGAAGCTCATCCCCTGGAAAGGATTCGACAACGTCAAAGTCGATCTTGCCACAGTGCTCAAGCTGATCATAATGATCTGCGGAGTGCTTGCGGCCGAAATGCTGGCAGTATATCTGCTGGGGCTTGCGAAGCCGACAAAGCACCGCGCGCGTTCGGTCATTTCGATCGTTTCCAGCGTGCTGAAATACGTAGCCGCAATAATAATACTTTGCTGGGGCCTTTCGATAATAGGCGTGAACGTTTCCACCATAGTTGCGAGCGTAGGGATAGTCGCCCTGGTGATCGGCTTTTCGGCGGAAAGTCTTATTGCCGACATGGTGACCGGCGCGTTCATGATATTTGAAAACCAGTACAACGTAGGGGATATCGTCGAAGTCGACGGTTTCAGGGGCACCGTTTCCAGCATAGGTCTACGCACCACGAGTCTTACCGACCCCGGCGGAAACGTAAAGATAGTAAACAATTCCGCCATGAAGAACATACTCAACCGTTCGGATAAGCCTTCGCGCGCAATAAGCGTAATTGCAGTGCCTTACGGCACCGATTTCAGGAAGCTTGAAAGCGAGATCCCCGCCCTTATGGAGCGCATACACGACGCGCATCCGGAGCTCTTTAAAGAGGCGCCTTCGTATCTGGGCATAGACGAGCTCGCCGACAGCGCGGTGATCATGAAATTCGTTGGCGAGGTAGAAGAAGACAACATCTTTGCGGGCAGACGCGTGCTCAACCACGATCTGCTGCTGGGGTTCAAGGACCTGGGCGTTGAATGCCCGTTCCCGCAGATGGACGTTCACAATATCCCGCAGCAGTAACGGCATTTGACCGCCGTTTCAAAAAGGAGGGAGACATTTGCGCGAACTGTACGACAAAGAGACAAATTTCCGCACGTTCGGGTCCGCCGATGAATTCGGCGCGCCCCCGCGCGAAAGCGATTGCGACATAGTGCGTGAGATATCGTACCCCGCGGAAGACCATGTATCTGCGGAAGAAAGATCATACAAAAGCGAATACAACGAATCCGCCCTTTTCAAAAGCGACTATTCAAGTGAAGACAAAATGCCGCGGCGGCGTCACGAAATTCTGAAAAGAGTGCTGCTTAAGCCGCTGGTGTCGTTCACGCTGCTGGTATCGCTGGCGTATACCGCGCTGGGAGTGGACTTTTTGGGCGAAGATCAACTTAACAGCGCGTGGACCACCATGAATTCCGAATGGCTCGAAAACCATCCCGAAGACTGGGGCGCAGAGCCGCACGGGCATTGGGATGAGCCGTGGGACGAGCCGCTTGACGAGGGATTCCCCATGCTTGAAAACCTTTACCCGGATTACGCAGGATTCCATGCCGGCGACCGCTACGGCCCGGAACAGTACGTGCGTTTTTCGTTCGAAGGCGAAAGCGGATACAAATATCTTGTCAAAGGAGCCGCATGGGACGTATTAGACCCCGACGGCGCGCTTGAAGAACGGCTCGACGGCGCGTACTACGACAGTGCGGCGAATACGCTGACGCTTGAAAACTTCGATTGCGCCCTGCTGGACGTAAACCTTATGGGCAACGGATTCACCATACGCGTACTCGGCGAATGCCGCGTTGAGTATATTATGATATGGGGCTTCGGGTACGGCGGAAGCGTCACTTTTGAAGGCGACGGCGTGCTTAACAGCAACGGCGCGGTGCTTATCGCGGAAGGGAGCCGCAGCTGCATAATGGTCCGCAGCGGCGTGACGCTGAACTTTACCGCGCTGTCAAGCGACGGGGCGCTGCAGGTGAACGACACTCAGCTCGACGTCCCGCTGTACCTGGCGCCGGGCGTGAATATCAGCGGCGGCAGCATGAAGGAAGAAAGCAGCGGCGAATACGAGACCAATAACGGAGAACGCTTTACCGTGCGCACTTTCGCTTCTTACGGCGATGACGGCGAGCCGGCAAGGCAGATCGTGATATCCGGCGGCTGAACTTGCGCTGTGCAACGTTCTGCGCGGGCGTTAGCGCAAAAAGCAAACGGCCGAGTGAGAACAAGACGTAAGAAAAAATGATTTTTGCCGCCGGAGAAATCCGGCGGCAAAAAAATAGCCAAATCGCCAACCTTTTTATAAACCTTCTCACTATATAGACGAGAGCGCTCGGAGGCAGTAAAAATGGAAAAGCAAAAAGCGGATG
>CACYCI010000008.1 GCA_902772845.1 uncultured Ruminococcus sp. | reverse complement strand
CTTTTCGACGCCGCCTGCCTAGACCGTGCCGCCGCGGAAGAACTGAGATCCATGCTCCTCACCGTCTGGGCATATACCGACTCCGGCTCAAAGCAGGACCTGCTCCACGCTCTGCTGATAGGCGCCCACGGCGTGGTCACTCCGTCGCCGGAAAAAGTAAAGGAAGCGTATTCCCTGTTCGAATCCGGCGCGCTCACGCGCACGCCGGTCATCATAGGCCATCGCGGCAATCCGACGAATGCGCCTGAAAACTCGATTTCGAGTTACCGCATGGGCTACATAAACGGCGCGGACGTGGTAGAGACGGACGTTTACATCACCAAAGACGGCGAAGTGGTCGTCATGCACGACAACGACATAACGCGCACCACCACGGGAAGCGGCAACATAGAGAGCATGACGTTAGAGCAGCTCAAGCAGTACAATCTGTGGGCGGGCAGCGACAAGTTCAAATCGCAGTATCCCGATGAACGCATACCGACCCTACGCGAAATATTCGAGCTCATGCAGGAATGCGAAGGGTTGAAACTGTTTATAGAGATCAAAACGAGCAAGCCCGAAGTCTGCAATAAAATAGTGGACCTTGCGAACGAATACGGTATGATGGCGCGCATTTCGGTGATCTCTTTCAATCTGAATCAGCTGATCAATATGCACAAGGTCGCGCCCGAGATATCGTGCGGATATCTGCTCGGGGCTCCCACGGCTTCTTCTACCGACGGGCTTGCCGCGCAGGTGCTTTCCGGTCTGGTGTCCAACGTGGTAGGCAAGAACACCACTTACAACCCGTCCTACACTACTCTTACATACAAGCTGCTCAACGCCGCAAACGCCCGCGGTATAACGATATGGCCGTGGACGTACACCGAATCCTTAGGCAACAGATTCGCATACGCGTTCAAAGCCGGCTTTGGCGGGCTCACCACCAACGACGCGCAATACACCAAGAACAACATCAAGTACATAACCGCGCCCGCTTCCGTAAAAGCCATCTGCGGCGAAAGCCGTAATATAAACGTCACTTCCGTGACTTACGGCAAAAAGACGGCGGATATTTCCGACAAAATCAAGATCACCGTCATTTCCGGCGAAGACGTGGTCAGCGCCGACGGCAGCGTGCTGACCGCGCTGAAAGAAGGTACGGCATACGTTATGTGCAGCCGCACCACGGCGCTTTCCGTAGGCGCAAAGGAAGGCGGTTACACCGTTTACACCGACGTGATCCGCGTAGACGTGCTCCCCGCTTCGGAAGGCGGATCTGCGGTGCTGGACGAAGGCAGCGCCTTCACCGCGGCAGACGGCGTGATACGCGCCGCGGCGGGTTCGACCGTTTCAGACCTGAAAGCGGCTGTCATCAACGCCGGCGCGACTGTCTTTGGCGGTGACGCAGAAAAAGAAAACGCTTCGCTGCTTGCGACCGGCGATACGCTGAAGAACGCGGCCGGAGCAGTGCTTGGAGCCGTAGCTGTTGCAGGCGACCTCAACGGCGATTCCGTATACGACGAAAAGGACGCCGCAGCCATGGCGAGCGTGCTGGTCGAAAAGCCGGGCACGACGCAGGCGCAGTTCGCCGCCGGCGACATAAACGGCGACGGCTTCACCAACGTTACCGACTATATCGTTATGAAGCTGAATTATCCGGGCGACGGAAACTGATACTGAATAATATGGCGTTTTTCCGCGGAAAGCATAACTTTCCGCGGATTTTTTTATTAAAACCTATTGCATTCCGAAACGGAATGTGAGATAATGTAAAGAGTAAAAGGAGTGATTTTGTCTTTGGTTCCCCGAAGTATTGCGCTGGTTTTGATGATAATCGCCGCCGGTTTTTTCGCTGCAGCGGAAACGGCGTATTCTTTCTGTAATACGGTGCGGCTGCGCCTGCTTGCCGAGGACGGCAGCAAACGCGCAAAGCGCGCGCTTAAGCTTTTGGAAAACTACGAACGCACGGTGGTGACGCTGCTTATCGCCATAAACGTTATCCACGTCATAGCCGCTTCCATATCCACCGTGATGGCCACAGAGCTTTTCGCCGACATTGGGCCGGTGATCTCCACCGTGGTCATAACGCTGGCGGTGTTCCTCTTTTCCGAAACTCTTCCTAAAAATATCGCGCGCGCAAACGCGGATCTTCTTGCGTTGGCTTTTTCGGGCACGGTACTTGCTTTTTCGTATCTTTTCCTGCCGTTTTCGGAGTTTTTCATTTGGCTCGGCAACGCCGCCAAAAAGCTTATGCGCATCAAAAGCGACGAGCCGGCGCTCACCGAAGACGAATTTGCGTCGCTCGTTGAAAACGTAGAAGACGAAGGGCTGATAGAGCCGGAAGAAACGAAAATAATAAAATCCGCTATCGAGTTCGGCGATCTTACGGCGGTGGATATCATGTGCAAGCGCGAAAGCATATCCGCCATACCGATCAACGTCACTCCGGAACGGCTGAAATCCATAGTTCTGGAAGAAAAATATTCTCGATTCCCAGTCTACGACGGAAATATAGATCATATCATAGGCATAATACAATCCACCACCTGCCTGTGGAACTTTGTACACAAGAAAAAGTTCCGCATAAAGGATCTGCTTTCGAAACCTTATTTTGTGCTTCCCGACACGCCGCTCTACGACGTTTTCGAAGAAATGGGGCGTAAGCGGACGCATCTTGCGATCGTCCGTTCCGCCGAAGGAAAGGTCGCGGGGCTGCTCACGATGGAAGACATACTCGAAGAAATAGTCGGCGAGATCTACGACGAAGACGACGAAAGCGCCTCGGAAAATACGGAAGGAGGCGCAAGCAGATGATAGAAGCCGTACTTTGCATACTGATCCTTATATTCATTATCCTTTCGGCATTCTTCTCTTCCGCCGAGATCGCGTTTGCCAAAGCAAACGCCATTCGGATAAAGAAGCAGGCGGAATCCGGCGACAGCAGAGCTCTGACGGAACAGTTCATAAACGAGCATTTCACGCGGTCGCTTTCCACCGTGCTGGTCGGGAACAATCTGGTGAACATAGCCGCCTCTTCCGCCGCCACCGTGATCTGCGTTCGCCATCTTGGGGCGAGCGTGGGGCAGACTGTCGCTTCGGTCGCGCTTACGGTATTGCTTTTGATCTTCGGCGAAACGCTGCCTAAGATCACCGCTGCCGCAGCTCCCGACAAGCTTGCGCGTATGTACGCGCCGCCTCTGCGCTTTTTCATGGTGCTGTTCTTCCCTGCCGTATGGCTGGTCGACAAGCTGGTAAACGCGCTGTCGCCGCTTTGGACGCCCAAAGAAAAAGCGCCTTCGGTCACGCCGGAGGAGCTTAGCGAAATAGTGGACGACATAGAAGACGAAGGCGTTTTTTCGGAAGAAGACAGCGAGCTTATAAAATCGGCGATCGATTTCACCGAAACGACCGCAGTCGATATACTCGTCCCGCGCGTGGACGTTTTCGCCATAGACATAGAAGACGAAGACAAGCTTGAAATAACCGACGAATTCTACAAATTCTCACGCATACCGGTCTACCGGGGAAGCATTGACAATATCATAGGCATACTCCCCGTAAAGCGTTTTCTGCGCGAGCTCGCTTCGGGCGGGAAGCCACGTATAGAAGACCTGCTGCTCGAACCGCTTTTCGTGCACAAGACCAAACCCGTGAGCAGTATCATAAACGAGTTCCGCAAGCGCAAAACACAGATAGCGGTCGTCGTTGACGAATACGGCGGCACCATGGGCATACTCACCATGGAAGACATAACCGAAGACATAGTTGGCGATATTTTCGACGAACGCGACGAAGTAGAAGACGACATACGCAAGATAGACGATAATACGTATATAGTCGACGGCAGCGTAAACGTCGAAGACGTGTTCGAGCTGTTCGACTGGGATCCGCAGGATTTTGAGACGGAATACACCACCGTTGGCGGCTGGGCTACCGAAATGCTCGATAAATTCCCCGTGGCCGGCGACACCTTTGAATATCAGCGCATAAAAGTCACCGTGCTGAAAGCCGCGTCGATGCGCGTGGAATCCCTGAAAGTGGAATATACGCCGCCCGAGGACGATTCCGAAGACAGCGCAGCCGAAGAGATCCGCGAAGAAACGTAGCCCGAAAACAAAAAGCATATCAAAGGGACGCTTTCTAAAGAAGCCGTCCCTTTTGCTTTGGCCGCAGGCCGTGGGCCGGGCGCCTGAAAACGGCAAACACGGTCCCGCAGCGCAAAGCCAAAAAACAAAACCGGCGCGGCCGCAACGGTCACGCCGGTCTTATATTCTTATTTCAGCTCTTTCTCAACAGTATTTTTTTCGCCATGGTGTCCGCAAGCGAATCCGCATGGGTTATGAAGGAATACTCCTTTTCATCCGTCTTTATGCAGAAGAACGCGCATCTGACGGCGCCATGCTTTTTCCCGTAAGTCACCTCTATAAGCTCTTCTTTGATCGAAACGTCCTGTATACTGTCGAATTCGATCGCCGCGAAATCGGTCTCGGTCTCATCTTTTACGGTGGAAAAACGCATGGAATAAACGTAAAGGCGTTTGACTGTAATGATAAGCTGCGCCGCCGAATAGATATCCGTGCGGAATATGCCGTCGGAGCCGCGTTTCAGTTCGCAGGTGCCTTCGCCGTATGCGAACCCTTCGGCAAGATAATTATCGCCGAAATGCGGCGTATGTTCCAAAGCGGTTATCTTCTGTTCCGCCGTGGCGCGGATATCGCGGATCTTGTTCTTTATGCCGCGGTCGAACTCGCCGTCCCGCGGGAAAGATACCAGAAAGAACAGCACGAGCATTATGCCCACCGCAAACATCACGGTGAAAGCGTTCTGAACGTGGATATACCAGCGGAAAAATTTGCCGAAAACGACCACGCCGCCTATGATCGCGAGCGGAAGCCCGGCGTAGAGCATTTTATAGCTGCGGTGAAAATAGCGGTTGTTGCTTTTGAAATCCATATTGTTCCAGCTTTCGGTTTTTGATACATTCATTATACCACCGTTTTGCAATTTATGCAACCACTTTTTAATAAATATACGGAATTCCGTGCAAAACATTTCGCCAGCGCACACTTTTTCTATTGACACGGAACGGTGCGCGGGGGTATAATAAAAAAGTAAATGCAACGCGGCGGTATAACGCCGTGAAAAAGGAGGCAAACAATGCTAAACGATCTTTTGAGCAGCCACAAGCGGGATTTTCTGCCCGGGCTTCATACCGAACTGCGTGCGCAGTGCAGCAGACGCCGCAGCGTGAGTCTGGTTTCGGGCAACCTGACGGGCAACGTCCGTCAGGACACTTCGGGCGTTTGCTGCAGAGTCTATAAAAACGGCGTTTACGGCTTTTCTTCCGCCGCCGAATACGACGACGAAAACGTAAAGAACGTCATACGCGCCGCCGGCGAAAACGCCGCGTTCATGGATTCGCGCGTGAAAAAGAACAGACCGGCTTTCCCTGCCATTCCGTACGCTTCGCGCTTTACAGACGCGAACATCAACGAAGTCGATTCCAAAACTTATATTGAATTCGTAAAACAGCTCGACGACTATATCACCGGCAAATATCCCGATCTTGCGAGCCGCACGCTCGTGATATCCGAAGACAGCATGGAAAAACTGCTTGTCACCTCTGACGGTATGGATACTCATTTTGCCGCGCCCCGCAGCTATATCTACGTTATACTCAGCGCCCTCACTCCTTCCGGCGTGCCGGTAGAGCTTTTCAAAGCTTACGGCGGCAAGGGCTCTTTCGATATGAACTTTGACGATCCCGCCAAGCTTTATGCCAACGTGGACGAGCTGTATTGCTCGCTTATGAAAAAGCGCGAAGGCGTTTACGCAGACGCGGGCGTAAAGGACGTCATACTCGGCAGCGAGCTCGCCGGCATGATCGCGCACGAAGCGGTCGGTCACACAGTTGAAGCAGATCTGGTCCTGGGCGGCTCGGTCGCAGGTCCCAATCTCGGCAAGCAGGTCGCGTCGCCGATCGTTTCGCTCACCGACTTTGCGCACACGGCGTTTGGCGAGACCGCACCGCTCCCCGTCTATGTCGACGACGAGGGCACGCCCGCATCCGACGCGCCGCTTATAAAAGACGGCGTACTTGTGGGGTATATGAACAGCCGCGAAACCGCGGAAAGGTTCGGTATGCAGCCGCAAGGCAACGCAAGGGCTTTTGCTTTTTCGGACGAACCGCTCATCCGCATGCGCAACACCGCGGTCCATCCCGGCAAGGACAAGTTAGAGGATATGATCGCTTCCATAGAAAACGGCTACTACCTTGTTAATACCAACAACGGCCAGGCGGACACCACAGGTGAATTCATGTTCGGCGTGACCGAGGGCTACGAAATAAAGAACGGCAAACTTGGCAGAGCCATACTCGACACCACCGTTTCGGGCGTGGCGTTCGATATGCTGAAGACCGTAGACATGATATCCGACAAAGTCGAATGGACGAGTTCGGGCTTCTGCGGTAAAAAGCAGCCGATGCCGGTAGGCATGGGCGGTCCTCAGCTCAAATGCAAGATCATGATAGGAGGCAGATGACGATGAACGAACTTTTACAAAAGGCAAAAAAATGCCTTGCTTCGGCAAGCGCAAAGGGCGTTGACAAATCGTATTGCTCTTTGTCTTCGAGCGTGACGCATGAATTCAACGTTGACGGCGGCGAGTTTTCGCTGTTCAGAACGCTTTTCGACAGAAAATTATCACTCACCGTTTACGATCACGGTAAAAAAGGCAGCATAAGCACCAACAAGCACGACGACGCCGCCATAGAAGCCGCCGTCGCAAGCTGCGTGGCTTCCGCTTCTTCCGCACAGCCTGATCCCGCCTGGGATATCGCGCCTGTCAGCAAAAACGGTCATTTTACCGAAGGCGCGCCCGATATGGACACCGCCCTGCTGTTCGACCGCACCGAAGAGCTGCTTTCCGCGGTAAAAGAGCGCCATCCCAAAATAATGGTCGAGCAAATGATAATCAAGCACATCCGCTACGATTCGGTCTACGCCAACAGCAACGGAGTAGAATATACCACGCTGGGCGGCGAATATGCCGTTGAACTTATGTTTTCTGCTCACGACGGCGACGCAACTTCGTCGTTCTTCGGCTCCGGCGTCATTACCGATTCGCTCGACAGGCCGTTCATAGAGCTCGGCTCTATAGAAAAAGACCTTTCCGACGTGGAAAATCAGATACACACAAAACCGATTGAAGGCAAATTCCTCGGCACGGTGCTGTTCACCCCCGGAACGTTAGGCGAGATGCTCAACACCGCCATAGGTAACTTTGCCGCCGACATGACTTTGCTCGACGGCACCGCCTTGTGGAAAGACAAGCTGGGTGAAAAGGTCGCCGACGCACGTCTGACCGTATCTTCCGCCCCGCTCGACGAACGCATCGTCTGCGGCGAACGTTACACGTCAGAAGGGTATCTCAGCGAAAACTACGATGTTATAAAAGACGGCGTGCTGAATTCGTTCGTGCTTTCGCAGTACGTGGCGAACAAGATCGGCAAAGAACGTTCGGCGAATTCCGCAATGAACCTCATAGTCAAGCCCGGCACCGAACCGCTCGCCGATATCATAAAAGGCATGACCCGCGGGATCATCGTGGGCAGGATCTCGGGCGGCGAGCCCTCCGCCAACGGCGAATTCTCTTCGGTCGCAAAGAACAGCTTTTATGTGGAAAACGGCGAGATCAAATACGCCGTGAGCGAAACGATGATCAGCGGCAACCTTGCCGAACTGCTCAACAACCTGCGCGCCATTTCCAAAGAGACTGTCGCCGACGGTTACAGCGTACTTCCCTACGCCGCGTTCGACAACGTTACCGTTTCGGGCAAGTGATCCCATCTGCTTAAACGGGGTAAAAATGAAAAAGCAAGGGCAAGATCCGTAAAGATCTTGCCCTTTTGTTTATGATCGTTTTAAGCTTTGCCGTTCGCGGCAGTTGTCATTTGCCCGCCACGTACAAACGGAGCGCGGTATAATCGTCTATGGAAATATCTTTGCCGCCGGTGAATTTTGCCGCTTCGGCGGAAACGCCGGTGAGCTTTGCGGAACCGAGCACATGATTTTTGAGCGCGGTGCAATCTGTCATGTCGACCTTGCCGTCGCCGTTAATATCGCCTTTGATGACCGCCGTTTTACTCAAATAGGTCTTGCCGCACCATTCAAAGCGGACGGTACAGCCCGTGGTCACGGTATCGGTTGCGCCGAGTACCGCGCCGGAAGGCGAAAGGACCGTGACGGAAGCGTATTTCATACGCTGTGAAAGCGCGGAGACAGACGTGTTTTCGGCAATACCGAAAACGTTGCCGCCGACTATACTGAGCGGCGCGCCGACCGTATCGGTGAAATTGCCGATGATCGTTATATAAGTGACGCTGCCGTCGCTGGTTTTATAGCCGGAATAACCTTCCATGAATTTGTCGCCCTTGCTCATGCCCGCGCACAGATACCAGCGGGTATTTACCTCCTCGCCGATGACGAGTACGTTTGACCCTTTGGAAAACACGCCGTAAGAGCTCTGGTCGAGCGACGGACCTTTGCGGCAGTTAAGATCGCCCGACACGCTGCCTATATAGAGCCCGGGATCTTCGCCGGACACGTCCTCGGAGCTTTCCTCGGACGGCTCTTCGGACGGTTCCTCCGAAGATTCCTCAGACGGTTCTTCGGACGGCTCTTCAGACGGCTCTTCGGAGCTTTCCTCCTGCGAAGACGGCTCTTCCGTGGGAGTATCGCCGACGAATTCGTCGCCTATGGTGAAATAAGTCGCGTGTGAATAGCCGAAAAGCAGTTCGCCTTTGCTGCCGTTGCCGGCGAGCAGGTACCATTTGGTGCGTGCGGCGTCGCCGAAGACGACGACATGATTGCCCTTGGGGAAGCTTCCGATGACCGTGGCGCTTCCGCCGGTATCGTAAGGTTCGGTGCGGCAGTTGACCGTACCGGTTATGACGCCTTCACGCAGGACGACGTTCCGATCGTGAACGTAGACGATACATTTATCGCTTTTTCCGTTGGTGGTGGAAACAGTGATAACCGCGGGTCCCTGTTTGACGCCGGTGATAACGCCGTTTTCGTCGACAGTCGCCACGGACGTGTCGCTTGAGCTATACTGCGGATACACGCTTACGCCTTCGTCAACGACAAAGGAGGGGTATACGCGCACCGTCTCGCCGGTGACGACCGTAAGCTTATCGACGTTCATGTCTACCGAATGGATGCCGTCGTAAATATCGTACTTGTAAAGTTTATACGTTTTGATTATGCTGATGAGCTCTTCGTCGTAGCCCGGCGTGTCGCAGTAGCCGTCCTGCATTACATAGTGGCAGGCGAGTTCGTAATCGGTGAGCCCGACGAGGTTTTCGTACCGGCTCATCGTGGTAAAGAGGCGGCTGTGATCCATAACACTTTCTTCCCAACTGTCGTAAACGCGGAAAAAATGGCTTATGTAAGTGCTGTAAAGGTCGCCCATCTTTTTCTTGGCGTCGTCGAAATCGGTGTAGATCTTGCCGGTCTTGCGGTTGTATACTCTTCCCGTCCACGCCGGCGCGTACGCCTTTATGCCGAACAGGTTGTTAAGGTTCTTCGCCATGAACGAAGTTCCCCAGCCGCTTTCGTAGATCCCCTGCGCGATAGTCAGCGATGCGAGTATGCCTGTGTCGCGCATG
Organism: uncultured Ruminococcus sp.; assembly: GCA_902772845.1. Classification (GTDB taxonomy): domain Bacteria; phylum Bacillota; class Clostridia; order Oscillospirales; family CAG-382; genus UBA1206. The sequence goes on along the minus strand of CACYCI010000008.1, from coordinate 47,270 downwards.
TTCTGCGTAGCCATTGGGCCTATGGTTTCTAAAAAGTACGCACGCTCGCTTGATGAAGCGGCGTCGGAGCGTACCGCTGCCAGTGGTATAAGGATAGCAAACACCAGAAGCACAGCGGCGAAAATTTTGAAATAACGCATTTTTTTACCTCTTGAACAGGTCACGGGGGTTTTAAAGACTGCCGTTACGTTGCTGAAATTGATTATTATATACTATGATTATAACACGCCTTTCCGGCTGTGTCAACAGAAAACGATGTCGACGTCAGGCGCGGGGCGTCGGCTTTTGACCGTTTGCGAGCGCTTCGCGCGCGGCGCGGCGTACCGCTTCGGTCACGTTTATGCCGCCCATAATGCGCGCAAGCTCTTCCACGCGCTCTTCTTCCGTAAGCACCTTGACGTGGGTGTAGGTGCGCTCGCCTTTCACCATCTTTGAAACACGCCAGTGAGTATCCGCCTGACCGGCGATCTGCGCGGAATGGGTTATGCACAGTATCTGTATGCCTTTTTCGGCGAGCTGTCTGAGCTTTTTGCCCAGCATTTCGCTGGTCTTGCCGGATATGCCGACGTCTATCTCGTCGAACACCACTGTTCCTACGCCGTCCGTTTCGACGAACGCGGACTTTATGGCGAGCATTATTCTGGAAAGCTCGCCTCCCGAAGCGATACGCGCTATCGGGCGCGGAAGTTCGCCCTTGTTGGCGGAGATCAAAAACTCCACGCCGTCGGCGCCGTCCTCGCAATACGCTATATCCTTGAAATCGGTCACGAACGTGACTGCGGGCATATCCAGCGAGGCGAGGCATGTTTCTATTTCTTTTTCCAGCTTTGCAGCCGCTGCGCGGCGCTTTGCGCGCAGCACGGAAGCGCGTGCGGCGAGCTCTTTTTCGGCGCCGGCAAGCTCGGCGCGTTTATCGGCCAGATATTCGTCGCTGAGATCAAGTTCGCGCTTTTCTTGTTTCAGTTTTGTAAGCTGTTCGGCAAGCCCGGCGTCGTCGGTGCGGTACTTGCGCTTGAGGCGCGAGATGACCGAAAGGCGCTCTTCGATCTCGTCTATGCGCTTTTCGGGCGATTCGCATTCGAGGTCGATACCGTCCTTGAGCGAACCGGCTATATCTTCTATTTCGTAAACGCACGATTCGAGCCGTTTTATGTAATCGTCACTGCCGGCGAGCACGCCTTCTATACGGCGCAGCGAATCGTTCGCTTTATTGATCTTGCCGAGTGCGGAATCCCTGCCGCGCAGTTCTTCCAGCGCGAGCCGCACGTTATCGTAGATCTTTTCATAATTGACGAGCACAGAGCGTTCGTTTTCGAGTTCGGACTCCTCGCCGGCGCGGACTGATGCGTTTTCGAGTTCGTTTATCTGAAACGACAGCACGTCCAGGCGAAGCATTTTTTCGTCCGCGAGTTTCTGAAGCCGTTCCGTTTCGGCAAGCGCGGAGGTATAGACCGCATACTGTTCGCGGTATGCCCCGAGTGCCGCGCCGTCGCCGGCGTAGATATCCAGCAGAGCAATATGTGTCTGCGGATCGGAAAGCGACTGGGTATCCTGCTGGCCGTGTATGTTGAGCAGTTTAGAAGCGATCTCTTTAAGGCGGTTGACGGGGACGGTCCTTCCGTTTATGCGGCATACGCTGCGCCCGTCCGAAGTGATCCGGCGGTAAATACTCACAAGGCCGTCTTCTCCGGCGAATTCCGCAAGATCGGGGTCGTCTTTGCCGGAAACGTCAAAGACCCCTTCCACGCTCGCCTGATCTTCGCCGGTGCGGATCAGCGTCTTGTCGCCGCGCGCGCCGCAAAGGAGCGCCATGCTATCCACTATTATGGATTTGCCGCCGCCCGTTTCGCCCGTGAGGACCGTGAATCCCCTGCCGATATCGATATTCAGTTCTTTGATGAGCGCAATGTTTTCAGCGTACAGTGATACAAGCATAATCCGCTACCGCCTTTGGTCGCGGGCAGCCGTTTGCCCGCGGGGAAAGATCATTTTATGGCTTCTTTTATAAAGTCGCAAACGCGCTCGGCGGAATCGTTGTCTTTGGTTATGACTATGAGCGTGTCTTCGCCGGCGATAGAGCCGACAACACCTTCGAGCGCAAGGGAATCGATCGCCACGGCGGCTGCGCCCGCCATGCCCATGTATACGTTGACGACAACGAGCTGGATAGCTACGTCGACGGCCTTTACGGCTTCGCGCAGGACTTTTGCGTACCTTGTCTGAAGCTTGGCGTCGTTGGCGGGTTCGTGGAAGACGTATTTGTATTTGCCGTCGCTGCCCGAAGACTTAATGATCTTGAGGTCGCGCATATCGCGCGATACCGTCGCCTGTGTGGCGTTGAAGCCGTTTTCCGCAAGTCTGGCGCGGAGTTCTTCCTGCGTATCTATGTCGTACTTTGCGATAAGCCGCAGGATCTCTTGCTGTCTTTTGCTTTTCATTAGTTCTTCTCCTTGAATTTTTCTGCAAGTATTTTATAAAAAGAGTTTTTTCTCAACCGTAACAGTTTTGTGACCGAACGCGAACGGCACACGCGGACTGTGTCTTCGCTGCGGAGTTCGGTGCTTTCGCGCCCGTCGGCAGTGAGGAAAATATCGCCGTTGTATTTGGAAGACACGGTAATTTCGAGCTCAGACTCCGGTGAAAACACCATTGAACCCGAAAACGACAGCCCGTGCGGACATACTGCCGAAGCCGTCATGAGTTCCAGCGTCGGATCTATTATAGGCCCGCCTGCCGACATGGAATAAGCGGTGGATCCGGTGGGCGTTGAAACGATGAGCCCGTCCGCCCGGTAAGAACCGACTTTTTCGCCGCTGCAGAACAGTTCCAGATCCACTAAGCGCGTCACCGCCCCGCGTGAGACGACGATCTCGTTCAGCACCGTGTAGCGCGCGCGTTCTTCACGGCGGTCGAACACCGCCGCGTCGAGCATCATGCGGGATTCGGTATACGCGTCGCCGGTGAACGCTCCGTTCAGCAGTTCGAGCTCGTTCAGCCCGAGCTCGCTCATATATCCGAGCCGCCCCAGGTCTACGCCGATGAGCGGAGTCGCGGTACGGCTTGCCCAGCCGGCAGCCGCAAGCATGGTCCCGTCGCCGCCGAGCACGGCGCATAGGTCGCAGCCGTCGGGACACACCGCAAAAGCTTCGGCGGCGCCGTAAGCCACGCCGTATTCACAGGCATGGGAATCGAATATTCTTTTTACTTCCGCAAGGCATTCTTCCGCGCCCTGCTTGGTGGGATTTATGAAAATAAGCGCTTTCATACTCAGCGATCACTCCCTGACGAACGCCGCGAGGTATTCGACGTTGCCGTCGCCGCCGGTGATAGGCGACGATGTCGTTTGCCTCAGGCAAAGTCCGTGCTCCGCCGCGGCTGCGGTCATCTTTTTGATGAGCTCCGCGGCATTCTTGCCGTTTTTGTCCTTTATTATCCCGTTTTTATGCCTTGCGCGGGTCTCGGTCTCGAACTGCGGCTTTATCAGCGTGACCATTTCTCCCCCGGCGGGAAGTATATCGGCGCAGGCGGGATAAAGCAGCGTCTGTGAAATGAACGACACGTCCATTACGATAAGGTCTATCTTGTCTTCGAAATCCGCCGCAGTAAGATAGCGCGCGTTTACGTTTTCGCGGCTGGTGACGCGCGCGTCTGCGCGGAGCGACGGATCGAGCTGATCTGTGCCCGAATCGACCGCGTAAACTTTTTTGGCTCCCCGAAGCAGCAGACACTGTGTAAATCCGCCGGTGGAAGCGCCTATGTCCAAGCACACTCTGCCTTCGGCGGAAACGCCGAACGAATCCAACGCGTGTTCGAGCTTGATCCCCCCGCGTGAAACGTAGAGGGTCTGCGGATAATCCACTGCGATATCGCAGTCGTCGCCGAACAGCTCGCTCGCTTTGGAAACGGATATCCCGTTTACTCTGACTCTGCCTTCTTTTATGAATACCGCGGCCGCCGAGCGGCTTTTTGCAAGCCCTTTTTCGGCAAGCAGAACGTCTATTCTTTTCATAATGATCTCAACGCCTCTTCCGCCGCCGCTGCGTCTATGCCGCATTCGGCAAACAGTTTTCCGGCGCTGCCGTGCCCGGGGAACCCGCCTTCCACGGCGAGTATCTTTATGTTTTCCCTGCCGAGCGCCGCCTTGAGCGTTTCGCCTATGCCGCCGCAGAACATACCTTCTTCAAGGAATACCGTCGGCATATCCGCGGGGATGAGTTTTTTGATATTTTCAATATCCAACGGTTTTATGCGCAGAAGCTTAACGACGCGCACACCGCCGACTTTTCGGGCGGCTTCGACCGCGTGCGCGGTGATCCTTCCGTAAGTGATGATCGCCTTGCGCGGCGTGCCGTGATCGGCAAAGGAAATCGTGCCCATATCCGTAAATGCGGAACGGTCGTAAGCGATCTCTTTCCCTTTGGGGTAGCGCACCGCCGAAACGCCGTCGTACGACAAAGCGGCGCGGATGCAGCTTTTGAGTTCGTCTAACGTTTCGGGAGAATATATAAGGCACGACGGGATGGAATTCAGCAGAGGAACGTCGAACAGCCCGTGATGTGTGACGCCGTCGTCCGGAACGAGGCCGGCGCGGTCAATGAGCAGCGACAGCCGCAGCGACTGCATGGCGGCGTCTTCGGCGATCTGGTCGAAAGCGCGCTGTAAAAAAGTGGAATAAACCGCAAAGACCGGTTTGAGTCCGCCTGCGGCGAGCCCGGCGCAGAAAGTCACGGCGTGCTCTTCGGCGATACCGACGTCGAAAAAGCGGTCGGGGAATCTTTCGGCAAAACCGGAAAGGCCCGTCCCCGCGGTCATAGCGGCGGTCACCGCCGCTATGTCGTGATCGTTTTCCGCCAGGCGGCACAGTTCCTCGCCGGCGTTATACGAAAACGTGAGTTCCCTTCCGTTGGGGACTACCCCGGTCGCGGGGTCGAACCGCGGAACGGAATGGTAAAGATCCGGTTTTTCTTCCGAAAAAGCGTAACCCTTGCCCTTTTTGGTATAGGTATGGACCACGCACGGAGCTCCGCGGCGTTTCGCCTGTTCGAGCACGGGGATAAGGCGCGAAATATCGTTGCCGTCGACCGGCCCTATATATTCAAGCCCCAGCGTTTCGAAAAAGTTTTCTTTTAATATAAGGTGTTTGAAAAAGTTTTTTATATGCCGTGCGCCGCTGACCAGCGGTTTGCCGAGCAGAGGCAATGCGGAAAGCACTTTTACAAAGCGGTTTTTGAACCCGAAATAGCGTTTGCTGGTGCGCATCCGCGTGAAAACGTTGTTGATGGAGCCGACGTTGCGCGATATGGCCATTTCGTTATCGTTGAGCACTATAACGAGCCGCAGATCGCTGCCGGCGCAGTTGTTGAGCGCTTCGTACGTCATACCGTTAGTGAAACTGCCGTCGCCGAGCACCGCTACTACGCAGCCGCCGGACCCGTGCGAACGCTGCGCGTACGCAAGCCCTACAGCCGCCGAAAGCGCGTTGCCGGAATGTCCCGAACCGAACGGATCGTATTCGCTTTCGCTGCGTTTGGTGAACCCGCTGACGCCGCCGTCGGAACGCAGCTTGGCGAACCCTTCTTTTCTGCCCGTGAGCAGCTTGTGCGCATAGCTCTGATGCCCCACGTCGAATACGAGCTGATCGGTCGGCAGATCGAACACTTTGTGTATCGCGACGGTCAGTTCGACGTCGCCGAGATTAGAGGCGAGATGCCCGCCGTTTTCGGCGACCGAGCCGAGTATTTCCGCACGCAGGTCGGAGCAAAGCGTTTTGAGCTCTTTTTCCGAGCACTTTTTTACGTCGGCGGGTGAATTTATATGTTCGAGCATGATATATGAACGTCCCTTGATAATACGTTATTTACTGTATTCAGTTCTGCCTTTTCGCCATTTTGAGCGCGAATTCGCGCAAGAGCGCGGCATATTCGTTTTCGCAGAGCGACTCGGCGGCGAGCGCGGCTTTTTCCGATGCCGCAAGGCAGGCGCGTTTTGCGCCCTCCGCCCCCAGCACCGAAGGGTAAGTCGGCTTTTGAGCGAGCGCGTCCTTGCCGACGGTCTTGCCGAGCGAACCGGGATCGCCTTCTATATCGAGTATGTCGTCGCGGATCTGAAAAGCCAGACCGAGTTGACGCGCGTATTCTTCGGCGGCGGAAAGCTGTTTTTGATCCGCGCCTGCGGCTATACAACCCATACCGCAAGCGGCGTGAATAAGGCACGACGTCTTTTGCAGATCGAGCCGGGTGAGCAGATCTATATCCGCAGTTCCGGGGACCGCCTCTATATCTGTCATCTGACCGCCGCACATACCGTCCGGCCCCGACATACGCGCCAGCAGATTGACCGCGGCGGCGTTTTGAGCGGGAGTGCAGCGGCTGTTTGCCGAAGCGATCTCGAACGCCTTTATGAAAAGCCCGTCCGCCGCAACTATCGCCTGAGCTTCGCCGTACGCCTTATGGCACGAAGCTCTGCCGCGGCGAAGGTCGTCGTTATCCAGCGCGGGCAGATCGTCGTGTATGAGCGAGGCGGCGTGGACCATCTCCACGGCGCAGGCGTATTCAGTGACCTTTGAGGGATCGTTTCCGCCGCAGGCGCCGTAAAAAGCGTACGCCAGAAAAGCTCTTACGCGTTTGCCGCCGCCAAGCGCCGAATAGCGCATTATTTCGTATATCCTGCCGTCCTTTGCGTCACGAGCGGAAAGCAGCACCGAAAGCGCGCTTTCGACCTCCGTGCGGACCGATTCAACCGTTAGCGCCGCCAAAGTCTTCCTCCTTGTCGCCGACTAGGATCCTTACCTTCTGTTCGGCTTCCGAAAGCAGCTTTTCACATACTTTTACCAAAGCGGTGCCTTCTTCGAAAAGCTTTATGGAATCTTCGAGCGGGCACGAGCCGCTTTCGAGCTGCTTGACTATTTCTTCCAGCCGCTTGACGGCGGCTTCGTATTTTATTTCTGCCATTTCATTTCTCCGTTCTCACGCCGGTGAGCGTGCCTTTTGCCAGCTTGACGCTGAACTGTTCGCCCTCCCGGACAGAGGACGCCGATTTCACTATTTTTCCTTCTTTGTCATACGTCACCGAATAGCCGCGCTTGAGCACGCCCAGCGGATCGTAAGACGCAAGCAGCGACCGCAGCGACTTTATCTCTTTCTGACGCGTATTGAGCTGATCGTTCCACGCTTTTTCGAGCGAATCTGCGAGCCGCGCCGTTTCGAGCTGTTTATCCTGATAAATGGTCCACGGCGCGGTGAACGCGCGGCGTTCCGAAAGCATACGCAGAAGCTTTTGTTCGCTTTCGAGCCGGCGCGACAGCAGCGACGAAAGGCGGGACCGGACGTTGCCGAATTTTCTGAGCAGTTCGGCCGTATCCGGAAGAGCCAACTCCATAGCCGCCGAAGGCGTGGGCGCGCGCAGATCGGCGACGAAATCGGCAATGGTGAAATCGGTCTCGTGACCGACCGCCGAGATCACCGGAAGCTCGCTTGCGTATATGGCGCGCGCAAGCTTTTCGTCGTTGAACGCCCAAAGGTCTTCTATGCTTCCGCCTCCGCGCCCTACGATTATAAGTTCGACACGGCGCGTGCGGTTGAAATATTCTATGCCCTTTATTATGTTCGGGGCGGCGTCCGGGCCTTGCACGAGCGAAGGATAAAGCACCACTTCGCACCCGGGGAAACGTCTGCCCGAGATATTGATCATATCGCGCACTGCGGCTCCGGTAGGCGCAGTGATAATTCCGATAGACCACGGTACCGGCGGCAGGCGCTTTTTATGCGATTCGTCGAACAGCCCTTCTTCGGCAAGCCGCGCCTTGAGCTGCTCGAAAGCCACGTACAGCGAACCGACGCCATCGAGCTCCATGGAGTTTGCGTACATCTGATATACGCCGTCGCGGACGAAAACGGATATACGGCCGGTAATAATGATCTTATCGCCGTTTTTGGGCGTAAAGGACAGCTTTTCGGCGTCGCCGCGGAACATCACCGCTTTTAGCAGCGCGCCTTCATCTTTTACGGTGAGGTAGATATGCCCCGTGCGGTGAAGAGTGATATTGGATATTTCGCCTTTGACCGAAATATCGCGCAGGGGCGCGACGTTATCCATAATGTCTTTTATAAAATTGTTAAGTTGAGTGACGGTGACCGTCTTTCTCGCCGTCAGGTTAGGGTCCAAAATATCAGCCCCCGTCTTTGCATGATTTTATGCTGCCGAGTATGCCGTTTACGAACGGAACGCTGTCGTCGCAGTTGTATTCCCTGCAAATATCCAGCGCTTCGTTGACGACTATTTCGGCAGGCGTTTCCGTGAACATAAGCTCGTACGCGGCGAGCCGCAGGCAGGAAAGAGGCACGCGGGCTATACGGCTGATCGCGCGCTTTTCGGCGTAAGCGCCGATCTTTTCGTCTATTTCGGACAGATGCTCTACGGCGCCCGTGAACAGCTGACGGGCAAAGCCGCTTATAACGTCTTCGCGGTATTCAACGGCGTTTGCCATTATTTCCCCGGCGTCGCCGCCGAACGAATATTCAAATAGCAGGCAGAATGCTTCGCATCTGCTTTCGTGTCTGGTCATGATATGTTACTTCCTTTATAAAAAACGGTGGATTATCAGTTCCTGATATCTGTATCGCCGTGTATGCGGACGAACGAAAGCGTCTGCATGGCGCGTTCGGTAAGTCCGCTGACGTCGAGCTTGGCTTCTTCGGCTTCGAGCTCCGCAACGGTGGGATCCAGTTTGGGATGCCTCGGCGTGAACACCGTGCAGCAATCTTCGTAAGGCAGCGACGAAATATCGAACGTGCCTATACGGCGGGCGGTCTGAATGATTTCTTCTTTGTCAAGCCCTATGCAGGGGCGGAAGACCGGTATCTTCGCGAGCGAATCGGTGCACATAATGGCTTCCATGGTCTGACTGGCGACCTGACCCAGACTTTCGCCTGTGATCAGCGCGGTGCATTCCGCGCGTTCGGCGACTTCCTGGGCAAGGCGCATCATAAAGCGGCGCAGGAGCAGCGTGAACATACGCTCTTCGCATTTTTCGGCGAGTTCCGCCTGGATCTCGGTCACGGAAACGGTGTAAAGAGTGACCGTGCCGGTGTAACCGGCTATCACTTTGGCGAGCGACGCGACCTTTTCTTTGGCGGCTTCGCCCGTATAGGGAGGCGATTCGAAATACACGGCCGAAATATACACGCCGCGTTTTGCGACCATGTGGCCAGCCACGGGCGAATCTATACCGCCCGAAAGCAGAAGCAGCGCCCTGCCGTTGGTACCTGTGGGCATTCCTCCGGCGCCCTTTGCACCTTTTCCGTGTATAAAAGCCGCCCTGTCGCGCACCTCGACGGTGACGACGGCTTCCGGATCGTTGACGTCGACTTTTATCCCGCGGACCGCGCTGAGTACCTCGGCGCCGCACAGTTCGCATATCTGCGGTGAAATAAACGGAAAATCCTTGTCGCTGCGCTTGGCGACGCACTTGAAGGTCCGTGCACCCGCGACGAGCTCGCGCGCTTTTTCACGCACGAGCGTGCGTATGGAATCCATATCCTTTTCGCATTCGTAGCCCACGCATACCGAAACTATGCCGAAAACTTTTTTCATCCGCTCCGCAGCAAGCAGCATATCTGCGTTTTCGTCGCCGTGGATGACTATGGTTGACTGAGCGCTGCGGATATCGTAACTGCCGGGCAGGCGTTTTAGCGAAAGGCGGACCCTTTTGAGCAGCGCCTGTTCGAACCTTCCGCGGTTGAGACCTTTGAGGACGATCTCGCCGTATTTCAGAACTATAACGTATTGCATATTATCTTCCTTTTATTTTGAAAGCCAGTGCGCCTTTCAGCGCCGAAACGAGAAGATCGGCTTCTTCTTTTGTGTTGAGGGGCGATATCCCTATGCGCAGCGCGGAGCGTTCGTATTCGGCTCCGTAGCCGAGCGCGGCGAGCGCGGTGTTCGTCTTTGCTTTTGAAGAACACGCCGACGACGAAGAGACACATACGCCGAGCGAATCGAGATAATTGAGCGCGACTTCGCTTTTTACGTTGACAAGCGCTATATTGAAGAGCTGATCGACATGCGGCTCGGGTTCTGTTATAATAACATTTTCGCCGAGCTCAGAGCGCAGCTCGCCGATAATGTAACGCCTTAGCTCCGCGACCTTTTCCCTTTCGGCTTCGCCGTAACGGGAGACCGCCTCGGCCATGGCGCAGATCCCGGCAAGGTTTTCGGTCCCGGCGCGCACGCCGCTTTCCTGCTCGCCCCCGGTGATGAGCGCCGGCAGGACGAGCCCCCTGCGCACGAACAGCGCTCCGGTGCCTTTGACGCCGCCTATTTTGTGGGCGGAAACGGAAGCGGTATCGCAGCAGCGCGCGGCGTCGCCGGAAAACTGCTCGGGAAGTTTCATAAACGACTGTACGCAATCCGAATGCAAAAGCGCCCCGGTGCCGCTGGCGTTCATGCAGTCGCGCACTTTGCGCAGATCGGTCACCGCGCCGTTCTGATTGTTCGCCTGCATAAGCGCCACAAGGCAGACCTTGCGCGAGCGAAGCACGTTTTCGAGTTCAGCAAGATCCGGCACGCCTCCGCGGGCGGATATGAATACGGGTTCGTACCCTTCGGAGGAAAGCGAAAGCACGGTCTGAACGACCGAAGCGTGTTCCGCCTTGGTTGTGACTATGACACTGCCTGCGCGGCGGTTCTTCCGCGCCGCGCCGCGTATTGCCGTATTGTTGGATTCCGTTCCGCCGGAAGTGAAAAATATCTCGTCCGGGCGGCAGCGGAACGCGGAAGCGACCTGAGCGCGGGCGGATTCGAGTTTTTTGCGGGCCGCTATGCCCGAAGAATGGAGCGACGACGGGTTGGCGTATATTTTTGCCGTTTCCGCAAATACCCCGAGCGCGGACGCGAAAGGCACGGCGGAAGCGGAATTGTCAAAATAAATAGTATTCATAAATAATTACTCTTCCTGTTTGCATACATTACCAATATACCACATCATTATCGAAAATGCAATAGTTTTGCATATTTTTTTAAAAAATGCATAAAATACACCCGCGTGACCGCCGGCAACGATTGTATTTGACAAAGCGCCCGCGTTGTGATATAATCGCTTTATGATAAATTATTAGGAGATACTTCCATGAAAAAAGCGCTTGTCTGTTTGCTTTTAGCCGCGGTCTGCTTTGCCGCATGCTCGTGCGCGCTGATCAGATCCTCTTCTTATACAGTAGCTATAATCACAGGGCCCGCCGGGGTGTCGGACCGTTCCGCCGCTCAGGGCGTCTACCGCGGGCTTAACGCCTATTGCGAATCCCACGGGGTGTCGCTGAAAGAATACACCGCCTCCGCGGACACAACGGAAAGCGTGGCGGCCCAGATAAAAGATGCTGCGAAACACGGCGCAAAACTAATGGTGTTCGCCGGAGAAAACATGGGCGCATACGCCGATATCGCCGCCGAAGAATATTCGTTCGACGTCCTCACCTTCGACTGCGAAACGCAGGAAAAGAATATGCGCACGCATTCGGTGCTGTTTTCGGTGGAGCAGGCGGCTTTTATGGCGGGTTACGCCGCCGCTGCCGAAGGTTACACTTCACTGGGATTCGTCGGCGGAAAGCGCACGCCGAAGACCGTGACCTATTTCAACGCGTTCGTTCGCGGAGCTGACTGGTACGCCGCCGAAAACGGCGCCACGGATATCACGCTACGCTGCTGGTTCAGCGATCAGAGCGCCCCCAGCAAAGAGCTTGAAGACGCCGCGCTTAGCATATTCAACGGAGGCGTGCAGATCATCTGCGTCTGCGGCGACGGCATATACCGTTCGCTGAATTACGCCGCCAACGTCGCCAAAAAGCCGCTGATCGGCTGCGGGCTGAATCAGGCAGGGTTCAGCGAGCGCTATATCACTACCGCCGCAAGCGAATATCAGCTTGCCGCCGAAAACGCGCTGGAATCGTATTTCAAATCCGGCGGATGGGACGCGCAGCACGCGGGTGTGACGCAAGTGCTCGATATTCATACCGACATGGTCGGTCTGCCCAACGATTTCGGTTCGTACCGGCTGAAGAATTTCACCAAGGATTCTTACGAGACGTTTTACGCCAGGATAAAATACGGAACGCTCGGGATAGATATAAGCGCCACGTATCCGCTGCACACCGGGATCACCGTGACGGTCATGCCTGACGGTCTGCAGACCGAAAACAAATAACTGAAAGCATAAAATTCCCCCCGAAAGGCAAAACTCCTTTCGGGGGGATCTTTTTTTGTGTTTTTACTGTTCCGGCAGCCGCACCTTGGCGGGCGAACGGGTCTGCTTGAAACGGAAGCCGAGCACCGTATCCTCGCCGTTTTCGAGCGAAATGCGGCAGAGTTTTTCTTTTTCGCTGTATTCTATCCTGAGCCCCGTGAGATATTCTTCGGCCAGGATCATGGGAAAATAAAACGAACCCGAAATGTACAGCACCGGCTGCGAAAGCCGCGCCCGCGTTCCGTTGATGACTACGACAGACGAACCGGCAAAACATTCCATGTAATCGCCCCCTCCCGGGAGTACGACCGTGAGCTTTTTCCTGTCGCCCGCTACGGAAAACCCGCAGAGCTCACGCAGATCGTCGGCGCGGACGTATAGCCCGTAACCGAAATTCGACTGATCGGCCGTGGAAGAAGTCAAGACGGATTCGCGGTTTTTGGAATTGTAGGTGACCGTGCGCACGCCGTAAAGGACCTTTCCGTGCACGGAATTGAAAGAAATAAGCACCCAAACGCCGACTACAAGACTAATAACGATATAAAAAGTCAAGAATAGCGAAAGGATGACGAGCGTTACCCGGCGGCGCCTGAGCTTTGCCGCGGCGATCCGTTCCGCGCGCGCTTTGGATATTTTTTGCTTTTGTTCAGGAACGCCGTTTTCCGACAATGCGGCCGCCTCCTTCCGAGAAATTTCATACATATCCATTATAACAAATCATCCGCAATAAAGCAATGGTTTTTTAACCTTTTCACGCAATTTTTCATACCATATTGAATGATGAGGTCCGTATACGGTCCGACACGGGGAGAGCGCATATGACAAACAAATTCACACAGGACGCAAAGCAGGTAATAGCCGACGCGATATCCGCCGCGCGCGAATGCGGGCACACTTACGTGGGAAGCGAGCATCTTCTGCTTGCCATTGCGCGGTCCGCGCCGCGGTGTCTTGAAGGAACGGATATAACGTACGGCCGCGTGAAACGGCAGATAATAGGGATAGAAGGCGTGGGCGCCGGGAGCGGCGGAGAAGATCTTACGCCCAAATGCCGCAAGATACTGATGATCGCCGGACGGATATCTGCGGCCCGCGGCGGCGACTGGATATCCGTGGAGCACATCCTGGAAGCCATATTGGGCGAAGAATGCGTAGCCAAACGGATAATCGAATCCGAAGGAGTTTCCGCGGAAGAGATACTCGCTTCGCTCGAGCGCGAAAGGACGCCCGTATCCGCGGGGCGCGCGGAACCGGCAGCGGAAAAACGTATCTGCCGCCCCACCCCGTATCTCGACCGCAACGGCCGCGACCTTACCCGGGCGGCGGAAGAAGGCGCCATAGAAGATATTGCGTGCCGCGAAGCGGAAGAAGAGCGCGTTATGCGGGTGCTGATGCGCAAGACCAAGAACAATCCCTGCCTTATAGGCGACGCCGGCGTAGGTAAAACAGCCATTGCCGAATCGCTGGCGCTGAGGATAAAGCGCGGCGACGTGCCCGAAAAGCTGAAAGGGATGCGCATAATCGCGGTGGATCTTCCCGGCGTGGTGGCGGGTACCAAATACCGCGGCGAGTTTGAAGAAAAGCTGAAAAACATCATAGGCGACGCCAAAGACAACAACGTGATCCTTTTCGTCGACGAGCTGCACACCATAGTCGGCGCGGGTTCGGCGGAAGGTTCGGTCGACGCTTCGAATATACTAAAGCCGCCGCTTGCGCGCGGGGAAATAAAAATGATAGGCGCGACCACGCCCGAAGAATACCGGCGCATAATTGCCAGAGACCCCGCGCTTGAGCGCAGATTCCAGCCAGTGACGGTCAACGAGCCGACGCCCGCCGAATGCGAACAAATGCTTGAACAGAGCAAAAAATACTACGAAAAACATCACGGAGTGCGGATAAGCGCGGAAGCCGTGCACGAATCGGTCAGAGCGGCAACGCGTTTCATTAGCGGCAGAAAGCTTCCCGACAAGGCGATCGACCTGATTGACGAAGCTTCCAGCGAAGCCGTTTTCAAAGGCGAGTGCGAGATAGGCAAGGCGGAAATCGACCGTGTCTGCGCGGCGATAACGGGCATACCGCTTGCAGTGATAGAAGGCGGATCCGAAGAAAGCGCCGCGCTGCTTGAAAAAGAGATGCGGCGCCGCGCCGTCTGCCGCGACGCTCAGATAGACGCGCTCGCGGCGCTGTACCGCAGATACCTAACGCGTCGCGGCGGCAAGGCGCCGGTAAGCGCGGTCATAACCGGCAGGGACGGAAGCGGCAAAAGCTTTCTGGCGCACACGTTTGCCGAATGCGCGGGGTTCCCGGAAATAATCACCGTAGACCTTGCCGAATTCAACGATGCGTATTCGGTATTCAAGCTGACCGGAGCCCCGGCGGGGTATCCCGGCGCCGACGACGCGCGCACGCTGGTAAAGCGTATAAAACGTTCGCCTTGCGCGGCGGTGATATTCGAATCGTTTTCTTCGTGCCACCCCGACGCCGCCGGAGCGGTGCGGAAAATACTGAAAGACGGCGTGCTGACGGACGGTACCGGCACGGACGTCAGCTTTGCGGGAGCTTTCGTCATCATCACGGACTGTGCGCTGCGCGCTTCTCCGAGCGGTTTCGTCAGTCAGGGAGGCACAGCGCGGACTTCAGCGGAAGCTTTCGCCTCGGAGACGATCGCCGTGCCTTCACCGGACGCGGAAACGCTTTACCGCATAGCGTATAAGATATTCTGCGACTCCGTGGGAGCAGTCTGCGGACGCGCCGAATTCGGCGGCGGGCTGGAGCAGTATCTGCGCGGCGCCGCAGCCGGGACGCGGACCGTAAGCGAATGCGCGCGCCTTGCCGAAGACGCGGCTTCGGAAGCGCTTGACGGCATTACGGCGGGAGAAACGTCGCATCCGTTGCTTTTTGACGGCGCGGACGGCAAAATATGTGTGAAAGTGACCGAAAAAAGGTCTTGACAAAACGGGCTTTGCCATGTATAATGTGCCTGTAAAGCAAAACGCTTTACAGGCATTTTTGGTAAACGACGGGCGGTGAACGGGCTTATGAACGAAAAACGCAACGAAATAGCGGTGCTTTTCGATCTTTACTCGCCTTTGCTTTCCCCGCGCCAGCGCGACGTGCTCGATCTTTACTACAACGACGATCTTTCCCTTTCGGAAATTTCCGAAGACCTGGGCATAACCCGCCAGGGAGTGCGCAACGCCGTGGTGACCGGCGAAAAATTGCTTTTCAAGTTAGAAAATACGCTCGGCGCAGCCAAACGCGAACGCGAGATACGCGCCTGCGCCGAAAAGATCATAGCGCTTTCCGATTCCTTAGAGATCAGAGCGGAAGCGCAGAAGCTTTTGAATTTATAAGGAGTACCGATGTTTCAGAGCTTAGTCGAAAAAATGTCCGCCGCGCTGAAGAAATTCAGGAACAAGGGCAAGCTGACCGAAGCCGACGTCAAGGCCGGCATGCGGGATATAAAGCTCGCCTTGCTCGAAGCGGACGTAAACTTTAAAGTTGTAAAAGATTTCGTCGCCAAGGTGTCGGAACGCGCCGTGGGCAACGAAGTGCTCGAAAGTCTGCTCCCCGCGCAGCAGATAGTAAAAATAGTCAACGAAGAACTCATATCCCTGATGGGCGGCACGGTCGCCAAGCTCGAGACCGCTCCGCGAGCCCCCACGGTAATACTGATGTGCGGGCTTCAGGGCTCGGGCAAGACCACTCATTCGGCAAAGCTGGCTCTGCGGCTGAAAAAGCAGGGAAAAAATCCGCTGCTCGTAGCGTGCGACGTTTACCGCCCCGCCGCGATCAAGCAGCTGCAGGTCGTAGGCGGTCAGGCCGGGTGCGCCGTTTTTGAAAAAGGCACGCAGGATCCTGTAAAGACCGCTGCGGAAGCGCTTGCACACGCGCGCAAATTCGGGTTCGACCCCGTTATCATAGATACCGCCGGCCGTCTGCATATAGACGAAGCTCTTATGGAAGAGCTGAAGAACATAAAAGAGAAAGTTTCGCCCACCGAAATATTGCTCGTGGTAGACGCCATGACCGGTCAGGACGCCGTGAACGTAGCCAAATCGTTCAACGACCTGCTCGATATCACCGGCGTCATCCTCACGAAGATGGACGGCGATACCAAAGGCGGCGCCGCGCTTTCGGTCAAATACGTGACCGGCAAGCCGATAAAATTCGTCGGCACAGGCGAAAAGCTGGATTGTCTTGACCCGTTCTACCCTGACCGCATGGCGAGCAGGATACTCGACATGGGCGACACGCTGGCTCTTATAGAAAAAGCCGAGCAGGCGTATGACGAAAAGCAGGCAGCCGAGCTGGAACGCAAAATGCGCGAGGGCTCGTTCACACTGAACGATTTTCTCGACCAGTTCAAGCAGCTGAAATCCATGGGCAGCATGGAGTCGCTCATGTCCATGCTCCCCGGGATGAATTCCGGCAAGATGAAAGACCTGAAGATAGACGAAAAGCAGCTCGACCGCACCGAAGCGATAATCCTTTCCATGACAATGAAAGAGCGCAACCGCCCGGAGCTTTTGAACTCTTCACGCAAGCGCCGCATAGCCGCCGGCAGCGGCACGTCCGTGGAAGACGTGAACCGCGTGCTGAAGCAGTACGAACAGACCAGGCAGCTTATGAAACAAATGAACGGCAAAAAGCGGTTCGGCAAAATGCGTTTTCCCTTTTAACGGATATTTTTCGGCTCTATGACCGCAGAAATATAAAAATACAAAAAACATTTTTGGAGGAACAAAAAATGGCAGTTAAGATCAGATTGAGAAGAATGGGCGCTAAGAAAGCTCCTTTCTACAGAATAGTCGTAGCGGATTCCCGTTATCCCCGTGACGGCAGATTCATAGAAGAGATCGGCTACTACAACCCCATGACCAATCCCGCCGACATCAAGCTCGACGCTGAAAAGGCAAAACAGTGGATCTCCAACGGAGCTCAGCCCACCGATACCGTAAAAGCCATACTCAAGAACAACGGCGTTCTCTGATCTGTTCGGGTGGAATGGCAATGAAACAGCTTCTTATCGACATAGTCACACCGCTTGTCGATAACCCCGATGAGATCGCGGTTATAGAAAAACAAAGCGGCGATATGACCGTTTTAGAGCTGAGCGTCGCCAAAGGCGACACCGGCAAGGTGATCGGCCGCAACGGCAAGATCGCAAAATCCATACGCACGGTCATCCGCGCCGCCGCAGCCAAGGAAGGCAAGCGCGTGATCGTTGACATCAACTGAGTATGAAACGTTTTCTCGAAGCGGGCAGACTCAATTCCCCGCGCGGGATCAAAGGCGAGATCCGTTTTGCCTGCTACTGTGATTCGCCCGAATTCCTGGCAGGCATAAAACGCCTTTATCTCGACGCGGACGGCAAGAACTTTCTTGAAGTCCTGCTGTACCGTCCTTCCGTGCCATCGTTCATTTTCAAGGACTACGAGGACCGCGGGCTCGTTTCGGCACTGAACGGCCGCACCGTATGGTTCGACCGCGAAGATTTTCCGCTTGAAGACGGCGCGTTCTACTACGACGATATCGTCGGCGCGCCGGTTTTCGACGCCGACACTTCCGAAAAAATCGGCACGGTCGCCGGGGTCGAAGAAGGCGTGAGCAGCTTTTATTATCTTATCTCATCCGGCGAAAAACGCTGGCGTGTTCCGGCGGTGGATGAATTCATAGTGAGCGCTTCTCCCGCCGAGGGAGTATACGCGCACCTTGCGGAAGGGCTTGAGACGAAAGATGAATTTTGAGATACTCACTCTTTTTCCCGATATGCTGCGCCCGTTCTTTGAGCAGAGCATAATAGGCAGAGCCGCGGAAAAAGGGCTTGTTTCGGTATGCCTTACCGACATACGCGACTACACGCTGGACAAGCACCGCAAGGTGGACGACACGCCTTACGGCGGCGGCTACGGTATGGTAATGGCGTGTCAGCCCGCGGTAGACTGCATAAGAGCGGTCAGATCGCGGCTTTCCGGGACAGTGCGCACCGTATACATGTCGCCGCAGGGCAAGGTGCTCACGCACGAAAAAGCCAAAGAGCTTTCGGCTTACGACAACCTCGTGATCTTCTGCGGCCATTACGAAGGTATCGACGAACGCATTATAGAACTCGAAATAGACGAAGAGATCTCCATAGGCGATTACGTGCTCACCGGGGGCGAGCTGCCCGCGGCGGTGCTGACCGACTGCGTCTGCCGCCTTATAGACGGTGTGCTCCCTTCCAGCGAATGCTACGAAAACGAAAGCATAGCCGGAGGACTGCTGGAATATCCGCAGTACACGAAACCGCGCGTCTATGAAGGGCTGGAAGTCCCCGAAGTGCTTATAAGCGGGCATCACGCCAACATAGAAAAATGGAAGCGTGAACAGTCGCTTGAGCGCACGGCCGCAAAGCGTCCCGATCTGCTTGCAAAGGTGGAAGAAAATGCAAAACGTGCGAAAGGCAGTTAAAAAGAAAAGCTTTTTCGGCAGACTTGTTTCAGGCAGTCTGCTAGTTTCGCTTTTGTCATATTGCTCCGAAAGATTCGCCGCGTTTTTGAGCGGCAGTTTTTTGGCGCGCATTTTCGGATGTTCCGAAAAGATCGATTCCGCATCTTCCGGCAGTCTGACCGTGAACGCGGTACGCGGCGCCGTGCTTTCGGACACCGCCGCTAAAATCCGTCACGGCTTTGCATCGGGAGTTGAATCCAGCGCGGCCGTAGGCGTATACAGGCGCTTTTTCGCGGCGCTTTCCACGGCTTCGGTAAGGTCTGCGGGCGTGTTCCTGATTTCTTCCGGCTTTTATTCTGCGCTGGTATGCGCCGTCCGCGTCATACGCGGCGAAGCGCTTGTGCTGCTCTACAAAGAAATACTGTTCATAACGCTCGCATTCACGGCGGGCGGTTTCATGCTCGTTTCCAAAAAGTCGCTTGGCGAAAAATTCTGCCGCAGCGCCTTTTTGTCTTTTGTCTTCTTCGACGCGCTCGGCATTAACCGTATGGCGATAAACGCAGGGGCTCAGCCGCGCAACCGGTTTGCATTTGCTTTTTTCAGCGGGCTGTCTTTCGGCGTCGCTTCGTATTTTTTCACGGCGCCCACGGTTTTTTTGTGGATCCTCGCGCTGCTCCTTCTGGCTTTGGTGATGTATTCGCCCGAAAGCGGACTTCTGGCAGCGGTCATGCTCATACCCGCCGCTGATTCCGACATTATCTTTTATACTATCACCGCGGCACTTATCTCTTACATTCTCAAACTGCTGCGCGGCAAGCGCAATCTCATGTTCAAAAGCGAAGACATCATAGCGTTGTTCGCCGCGATCGTCTTCGTGCTCGCTTTCCCTGCTGAAAGCGCCGCCCGTACGGCGATAACCGCATGCGTTTTCATAATGGCGTCCAATCTGTTGAGGAGCGTCGATCTGCTGCGCAAGTGCGCTGTATGCCTTGCACTCGGGCTGGGCGTCAATACTGCGGCAGGCGCCGTCGAAAGTCTGATGGTGCTTTTCGGGCTTGCGCCCGGAACAGTGGCGAACGCGCTTCCGGTAAAATTGCTGCTCCACGATCCTCTGCTCACCGTGATATCGGTGCTGTGGGTGCTCTGCGTGGTGCGCAGCCGGACTTTCAAGATGCCTTCCATATTAAAAGCGGTATTCTTCACCGCCGCAGTCATAGAAACGGCGCTTTTGCTTTCGGACGCGGTGCTGCTGACGCTGATAATTTGCACGTTCGTTTATTTCACATTCCGCTCCGAGCGATTCTTCAACGTTATATTCGCTTACGCCATCATACTTCCCGCGATTTGGCTGGTCAAGTTCGTCGCTTCGGGCGTGGTCAGGTTCGAGCCCGTGAACGTGCTCGTGCCGCAGTTTTCCGGACTCAGCGCGACGCAGCTTATTTTCGGCGGCGGCGAATGCGGCGCCAACCTTTACGCTGCTTTCATAAGTTCTTTCGGTCTGCTTGGCTGCGCGCTGATCGTGCTGATGCTGTTCATGCTGCTTTCAAGGGCTATAACTTCCGCCGCGGCGCCTTCCGAAGGGATGCGGCAGTTCTGCGCCGCCGCCGTTGCGTCGCTGGCGGCGATACTGATATTGGGTCTATGCTCGAACACGCTGGGCGCAAGGCAATACCTTCTGCTGTTCTGGGCGCTTTGCGGCGCCGTCAGTGCAAGCGGGAACGCAATACCGCGCCACGACATAGCCGACGACTACAGTTGAGGTATACGGTATGAAATCAAAGTTCAACGTTATAGACGTTATATTGTTCACCGCGCTGTTCGCCGTCTGCTTTTCGGTGATAATGCTGCTGATACGCGATTTCTCGACCGCTTCATATAAAGTAGAACTTACGGTATGTATAGAAAACGGGCCCGGAACGCCGTTTTCCGGCGGCGAGGCCGCTGAACTGTGCGGCAGGCAGGGCAAGATCGTTTCGGATACCGTTGCGGGCGGCAAGAGATTCGTGGCGATCTCGTTCGAGTCGACGCGGGCCGCTTCCATGCCGAAGGCAGGCGAAGAGATCGTCTTTACGACCAAACGCGTCCGCGCCGAAGGCGAGGTATATTCCGTAACAGAAACGGAGGAAGATAAGGAATGAAAACAAAAAGATTCAATCTGTTTGATCTGCTCATTATCATCGTGATAATCGGCATCGCGGCGGCGCTGATATTCCGCAATCAGATCAAAGACGCGCTGATCAGCACCGAGGTCAAGACCTTTTCGGTGACCGTGCATTCTGACGCCGTGTCCAACGCCGCGATCGGCACGCTGACCGACGGCAGCGAGGTTTTTCTTAAATCCGGAACGAATCCGTTCGGCACCGTCACGACCACGCAGACTTCACCGGCTTACGAAAAAGTCATCGTCGGCGCGCAAGAGGAGGATATAAGCTCTTCTTATTTCAGCGTGCTCGACATGGTGCTTAGCGTGGAAGGTTACGAAAGCGAAGGCAGTTTTTATGCAAAAGACGGCACGCCGCTGCTCTTGCGGGAAAAGCTCGTCCTTGAAAACGAGACCGCGCGTTATACGTTCACGATAACCGCCGTTGAGATATCCGGCAATTGATTCCGCCGCGCTCTCTGTTGACAAAAATGCACAAAGCGTATGTTCATTTTTTGTTATAATTGTCATACAAATGATATTGATTTATAGTTTTCGATTTGTTATAATTGACTTGAGATAAAACAGATGTTACAAGGCAAGGAGCTTAAAATGTATTCAAGAACCATTACCGTAGAAAATACTGTCGGGCTGCGCGCACGCCCCGCAACATTCTTTATACAGAAAGCCAACGCTTTCAAATCCTCTGTCTGGGTGGAAAGCAGCGACAGACGCGCCAACGCCAAAAGCTTGCTCGGCGTCCTTTCGCTCGGCATCAAAAAAGGCGACACCGTGACCATAATGGCCGAAGGCGAAGACGAACAGGAGACCGTCAACAGCCTGGTGGATCTTATTTTAAGCATAGAATAATCATTACGCAGTGGCTTTCACGCCGCAGACGATCACGCGCCTTGGGCTCATCTTATAAAATGAGTTCAGGGCTTTTTTGTAAATTTGTATGACACGAGAAGAATTATTCAAAAACGCGCGCCTGCTCCCCGCGACCCCCGGAGTATATATAATGCACAACGCCGCCGGCACGGTAATCTACGTCGGCAAATCAAAAGCGCTGAGAAACCGCGTTTCCAGCTATTTTGCGCCTTACGCAGTCCACAACGTCAAGACAAGTCATATGGTCGCGGCGGTGGATCATTTTGAAGTCTACCATACCAAGACCGAGCTCGAGGCGCTTATACTCGAAAACAGTTTCATAAAGCAATATATGCCGCGCTATAACATCAAGCTCAAGGATTCGTCCGACTACCCGTATATACGCCTTTCGGCAGACGAATACCCTTCGCTTTCGGTGGAATACGAACGCAAGGACGACAGATCGCTGTATTTCGGGCCCTATTCTTCAAAAGGGACCGGCTACGCCATAATCTCCGCCGCGCGCAAAGCGTTCAAAATGCCTTCGTGCGGGAAAAAATTCCCGGAAGACATTGGCAAAGGCCGCCCCTGCCTGAACTATCACATTGGCAGATGCATGGGCGTGTGCATAAAAGGCGAAGTCAGCAAAGAGGAATATTCCGCCGCCATAAAGAGCGTGGTCCATTTTCTGAAAGGCGATTACGGTTCGCTGCTGAAAGAACTTGAACGCGACATGGAAACGTGTGCGGAAAGCCTTGAATTTGAAAAGGCCGCAAAGCTGCGAGACACCATAAGGTCGGTCAAAAAGCTGGGCGACAGGCAGCACATAGTTGCGAGCGAAAAAATAAACGCCGACGTCATAGGCATCTACTCCGACGAGCTGGGCACCGCCGTGAACGTGTTTTTTGTAAGACACGGCGCCATTTTTGACAGAGAGTGCCTTTTTTTCGGGAGCGACGAGCTTTTGGATTCCGGCAGCGTCACTTCGCTGCTTTTCAGGTTTTACTCGCTAAGAGGGTTTGTCCCGCACGAGATATATCTCGGGTACGACCTTGCGCCCGAAGACCGCGAGCTGCTTTGTGAAAAGCTTTCCGAAACCGGGAAGACGCAAGTGACGTACCCCCGGAAAGGTGAAAAAAAAGAGCTGCTCACGCGTTCGGAAGCCAACGCACGCGATCTTATGCTGCATAAACGCGAAATAGAAAACAAGGCCGGAAAGTTCGCGCGGTCGCTTGCGGATTTCCTGCGTCTGCCGGAACCGCCCGTGCGGATAGAGGCGTACGACGTTTCCAACCACGGCGACGAAGACATAGTCTGCGGAATGGCGGTATGGGAAAACGGCAGGTTCGCAAAGCGCAAATACCGCTCTTTCAATATGAAGACCGTGACCGGGCGCGACGACTACGCTTCGATGCGCGAAGCGGTCGAACGCCGTTTGGCACACAGCGAAAAAGATTGGGAATACCCCGATATAATGCTGCTCGACGGCGGTGAAAACCACGTTGCCGTAATAAAGCGCCTGCTTTCGGAAAAGAATATAGGTATTCCGGTTTTCGGCATGATAAAGGACGAGCATCACAAGACGCGCACTCTCACCGACGGCGAAAACGAGATATCGCTCAACGGCAGACAGGACGTATTCAATTTCTTCTACAAGTTCCAGGAAGAAGTCCACAACGCCGCTTTCGGCAAAATGGACGTTCAGCGCAGAAAGAACCTTACCACGTCTTCCCTGCTCGAAATACCGGGCGTGGGCAAAAAGACAGCCGAATCGCTGCTGAAATATTTCGGCGGGCTCAAAGCCGTAAAGAACGCTTCGTTCGAAGAGCTTGCCGCCGTAAAAGGCGTTTCACGCAATACGGCTCAAAATATAATAGATTTTTATTCGGAGAAGGACAGAAAATGAGGATAATAACGGGAACAGCAAGAGGTACCAAGCTCAAGACGCTTCCGGGCGAACACACGCGCCCCACGACCGAAAAGGTCAAAGAAGCCGTGTTTTCCGCCATTCAGTTCGAGCTGCACGACAGGACGATGCTCGATCTGTTCGGCGGCAGCGGGCAAATGGCGCTTGAAGCGATATCACGCGGGGCGGCCAAAGCTTATATAGTGGAAAACGACCGCGGCGCCTGCGCGGTGATAAAAGAAAACGCCGCAAAAGCCAAGCTGATGGAAAAATGCGTTATACTGAACGCCGACTGGAAAGATTTTATTAAGCACACGAAAGAAAAGTTTTCGCTGGTCTATCTCGATCCGCCTTATAAAGAGGGCTTTCTCGACGAGGTGCTTGCTCTGATATCGGAGCGCGGCGTGTTGGCGGAGGGAGCCATTGTGATCTGCGAATCCGACGCGTCCGGCCTGCCCGTTCCGCCCGACGGCGTGAACAACCGCATTTACAAATACGGCAAGACGTACGTCACGATCTTTAGATTTTGAAATATCAGTACGGGGAGTGATATATTATGACGACCGCGATAGTTTCCGGGACGTTCGATCCCATCACCGTGGGGCATACCGACCTTATCGCACGCGCCGCAAAGATATTCGGCAAAGTGATAGTGGCGGTCTCGCAAAACACCGAAAAGCGCAATATGTTCAGCGAAAAGACCCGCTTCGAATCGGTGAAAGCCGTATTTGAAGGAGAAAAGAACGTAAAAGTGGTCCTGCTGCGCGGATTGCTGGCAGAGCTGGTAAAAAAGCGCAACGGCGTGCTGGTGCGCGGAGTCCGCGGCACCGGCGATTACGACTACGAAACGGACCTTGCGCTCATCAACGCCGAACTCGAGGGAGTGGAGACGGTATTCATCCCCGCACGGCCGGAATATTCGTTCATTTCTTCCACGTTCGTGCGCGACATGGTCATCTATCACCGCCCGATCGAAAAATACGTCCCCGAAAAGGCGCTCAAGGTGCTCGAGCATGAGATCGATAACTATTGAACAGACCGGCGTTTCGCTGGTCAGAGAACCGCTCGTACGCCCTTTCGGGTTCAAAGGGATGCAGATAAACGAGCTTTGGCAGACCGTGGCAAAAGTGCAGACCGCTTCGCACACGGCGGTCTGCCCTTCCACGCAGAGCGTGCTCTGGGCGGACGCGGGCGTTTTTTCCATGTACACACAGGACGAATCCAATCTGCTTATGTACCGCACCACGGAACGCGCGCTGGAGTTGATCCGCGGCAGGTCGTTCGAACGTCCTGATAAGCTTATAAAATCGCTCATACCGGAGCTGCGCGAATTTGCGGACGCGATAACTCATACTGC
Source organism: uncultured Ruminococcus sp. (assembly GCA_902772845.1). Lineage (GTDB taxonomy): Bacteria > Bacillota > Clostridia > Oscillospirales > CAG-382 > UBA1206. The sequence goes on along the minus strand of CACYCI010000008.1, from coordinate 22,330 downwards.
AGTTAAAGAGACTTTTATACTTAATTCCCTGGTGGGCGTGGATCTTGCGCTATGGTCGCTTTATGCGCTGGAAAACGGCCTGAAGTCGTTCGACGCCATAATACCTGAAGAGACCGTCCCCGCCATGAGCGAATCCCACACAATGCTGGCGCATATCCCGCTTGTGAGCTACAACGTGGACGAACGCGAAATAAGGCGGCTGCTCGAAAGCGGCACCGCGCTTTTAAAAATAAAGATCGGCAAAGATCCCGCATGGGACAAAGAACGGCTGCTCGCGATCCACGGTATCGCAAAAGATCACCGGACTCCGCTGACCGACGACGGAAACGTAAAGTATTATCTGGACGCGAACGGCAGGTACACTCCCGCCGATCTGGAATCTCTTATTGATTTTGCCGACAGGCAGCGTATACTCGACCGCGTGGCGGTCATAGAAGAACCGTTCCCCGAAGAAGACGACACCGACGTTTCGGCGTATCCGGTGGCGATAAACGCCGACGAATCCGCGCATTCCGCCGAGGATCTGCGCGGCCGTATCGCGCTGGGGTACCGTTCCGTGGCGCTGAAGCCCATAGCCAAAACGCTTTCGGTAAGTTTTGAAATGGTACGCGCCATGAGCGAAGCCGGCGGCTCGTTCCTTTGCGCCGACCTTACGGTCAACCCTCTTCTTGCGGAATGGAACAAGCAGTTCGCCGCCCGAATTGCGCCGCTGCCCGGCATGAAATGCGGCTGCGTGGAGGTGAACGGCGACGAAAACTATACGCGCTGGGATGAACAGATAAAGCGGCTCCCCGCACGGCTGACTTATACGTCGCCCCGCCGCGGAGCTTTCCGCTGCACGCAGAAGTTCTACGCAAAGAGCGGCGCGCTGTTCGATACGAACGGCTGGAATTTTTGAATATTCGGCGAATTTGCGCGAATGCTATTGATTTTCGGCGCAAAATCAGTTATTATTGTAATAGATCATACACGGAGGCATTTCTATGAAGACGGCTTTTCTGATGGACCCCGCAACAAGGAACATGGTGATAAACGAAAAGGCGCTCGCCTTTTTCGGCAAGCTCGGTGAGGTTTCGCTCAACGATGGAAGCGCAAGCAAGGAAAACGTTATAAAATGCATTGAAAACGCCGATATAGCAGTTACCTCATGGGGAAACACCGCGATCGACGCAGATATACTTGCCCACTGCCCCGGCCTTAAATTCGTCGCCCACGCGGCGGGTAGCGTTAAGCCCGTGGTTTCGGACGAGCTTTGGGACAAAGGCGTGCGCGTGCTTTCTTCCGCCTGCCCTTTGGGCGAAGGCGTTGCCGAGACCGCGCTGGGGTTCACTATTTCCGCCAGCAAAAACTTTTACGCGCTCAACAGGTCGGTCAAGAACGGCGGCTGGAACGAAGGCAAAGAAAACATCCGCGAACTGTTCGACCTTAAAATAGGCGTCATCGGCTGCGGCTGGGCAGGCAAGCATTACATAGAGCTGCTCAAGGCGTTCTACGTAGACGTATACTGCTATGACCCGTTCGTGAGCGAAGACGTGATGTCGGCGCTCGGCGCTTCCAAAGTGACGCTTGACTGGCTGCTTTCCAATTGCGATATCATTTCCGTACACGCTCCGTCTATCCCCTCGACCTACCACATGATAAACAAAGACACGCTTTCGGCAATGAAAAAAGACGCCGTGCTGATAAACACCGCGCGCGGAACCATAATAGACGAAGCCGCGCTGTTCGAGCACATGGCCGCCGGCAATCTTAAATACGCCTGCCTGGACGTGTTCGATCCCGAGCCCCCCGCAAAGGAAAATCCTCTGCTGACGCTCGACAACGTGATCGTCACTCCGCATCTGGCGGGGCTTGCCAACAACGGGCTCAAACGCATAGGCACGTTCGTATGCGAAGAGACCGCTCATTTCCTGGCCGGCGAACCGGTGCGCGGCGAAGTCACGCGCGAGATGCTTGCCAAAATGGCGTGATCCCTTTTTACGGGTGAAAGGAACAAAATGAAAAAGACGCATATCCTGATAACATGCTGTTCGCTTCTTCTTGCGGTATGCATAGCTCTTTCGGTCGTCGTATTGAACCGGCCCGGTCATGAGTCCGCTCAGGCGCAGGACGAAAAGGTCGTGAGACTTTACGGCGTACTCGACAGCGCGTATTCGCGTATAGCAAACGCTTCTAATGTTCCGCGGACCGAGCCGTCGCTCGCGCCCGCTTCTTCCGACGACACTCAGTTCAAAATAGCGCTGCTGCATTTTTACGCGCAAAGCAACAATATTGTCTCTATCCTTCCGTTCACAACGGTCCAGGTCACCGAAGCTGCGCTGCTGAAGGCGTTCATGTCTTCCGCTACTGCGGTCAACGAATCGCTCGCATATATCGACCGCTATGCAGACAGGACCCTGGCTTCGGCATACGAAACCATGGAAGAGCTTTTGGAAAAATACAGCGCGCTGCTCCAAAAATACAACATATCGTCTTCTTCTTCGTATACTTCAAAGTATAACAAGCTTTCTTCGATTTTTTCTTCGCTGAAGAACTCTTCGACGGAGCTGCTTTCGCGTACAAGAACGCTTATCAAGAAATCTAAATCCGACGATTACGATACCTACTACACCAATTACGTCGAACAGCTTTCCGACCTAACCGGCAAGATCGAACAGTACTGCGCCGTCATAAGCGGAGAGTATTACGATCTTCTCGCCGAACTTTCGGACGACTATGACGACATAAAATGACCGCCGCGGCGCGCCGTATGACGCGCGCTTGGCGAACTGCTTTCACACCCGCGAACGGAACGCTTTTTCCGCCCGCGGGTTTTTTGTTTTTTGATAAAAAAACACTTGCACATTCCGCGCTTTTATGGTATAGTTTATAAGGTATGTATTATTTTAATAATATATGTTAGAAATTTACCGGAGGTGTCTGAATTGAGCGTTTTAGACGAAGTCCGAACCGCTGAAGAAAAAGCGGCGCAGGCCAAAGAAAAAGCCAAGGCCGAAAGCGCCGAATCGCTGCGCGCCGCAGAGCTTGAAGCCCGCAGAGAAGCCGCAATAAAGGTGGCTGCCGCTCAGGAACAAGCCAAAAAGATAGCGGCCGAAAGCCAGGCGGCTTTTGCCCAAGCGCAAAAGAAGTTCGAAACCGAACTTAAAGACGAAAAAGACCGGCTTACTGTCATAGCCGCAGCCAACAGAAAAGAAGCCGCCGATCTTGCGGTCTCCCTGCTCTGATATAATCCAACCGACATTGTGAGGTGATACCACGGATGATCCGATCCGTAAAATTCGTTTCCGTGCTTTGCCTTAAAGAAGATGAACGCTCCGTACTCGATCAGCTGCAAAAATGCGGCGAAATGATGCTTTGCGACACGCAGACTTCGGTGCGCGAAACCGCCGATTCCGCGGAAAACCTGCGAAAGATAGAGCTTCTGCGCGAAAGCATCAAGCCGTATGCGCCGAAGAAATCGCTTTTCGGCGAACCGCCGGCGGTCGACAGGGCCGAATTCGACAATATCAGCGAATACGAAAAGAGTTCCGCCGCCGAAACAGAGCGCACTGTCGCCGAGATCGCGGAAACGGCATCTTCTATAGACAAATCCAAAGATCTTTTAGCCCGTCTTTCCCCGTGGAAAGCGCTGAGTATACCGTTTGAGCAGCTCGACGGCGACGCTTACGTCACGTTCATTCCCGGCCAGGTCCGCAGCGCGACGTACGAACAGTTCGTTAAGTCGGCAGGCGACAACGGCGTGGGCGTGGAAGAAATATCGCGCGACGGCGTGTACGTTTACGTCGTGGCAGCCGTTATGAAAGGCGACGATATTTCCTGGCTTGGCGGAGCGGGCTTTGAAAAAGCCGCACTGCCGCCGGTGGAAGGCACCGCAGAGCAGAACATTAGGTCGCTGGAATCGGAGCTTGCCGAAAGCGAACCGCGGCTTAAGCAACTGAAAGATTCGCTGGAGCAAAAGCTAAAAGACGACCATTCCGCCGACCTGCTCTACGAGCAGTTCAAAGCGGCGATCGACCGCGAGACCGCGCCGGTGACAAAGACAGCCGAAGCTTCCATTATAGAAGGCTGGGTCCCGGAAGACCGCGCCGACCGCATTGAAAAAGCGGTGAAAAAAGCGACCGGAGTGTATTCGGTCGAATTCAGAGACCCGCTTCCCGGCGAAAACCCGCCGACGGTCCTGAACAACAACAGAATAGTCAAAAGATTCGAAGGTATAACCAATATGTTCAGTATCCCGCACTACGGCGGCATCGACCCCAACCCGGTGATGGCTCCGTGGTACTGGATAATTTTCGGGCTTATGATGGGCGACGTCGGGTACGGCGCCATGATGCTGGTCCTGGGGCTGATACTTAAAGCAGTCATGAAACCCAAAGGCGCCATGGGCGATATTTTCGACGTAATCATATACTCTTCCGTGACGTCTGTCATAGCAGGCGTGCTGTTCGGCAGCTATTTCGGCGAAACATGGAACCCGATCCTGTTTTCGCCCATGGAAGATCCGATGAGTATGCTCGTGTTCACGCTCGTCGTGGGCGTGGCGCATATCTTCACCGGGCTCATCACGGCGATGTATTACAACATAAAGGCGGGCAAGGTGCTCGACGCCATAGCGGACCAACTTTCCTGGATACTCGCCATAACCGGCATAGGGATGCTGCTCATCCCGTCGCTTTCTAAAGTCGGTATGATACTTGCCGGCGTCGGCGCCGCAATAATCCTGCTGACCGCGGGACGCGCAAAGCCAAACCTTTTCGGTAAGATATCCGGCGGGCTTGTGGGCCTTTACGGTATCACCGGTTATATGAGCGACATACTTTCGTATTCGCGCATACTCGCGCTGAGTCTTTCGACCGGCGTCGTCGGCATGGTCATGAACCTGCTCGCCGGCATGGTCGCCGGTTCTATACCCGTGCTGGGGTATGTATTCGCTTTCCTGATCTACGCGGTAGGTCACGTTTTCAACCTCGCTTTGGGACTGCTTTCCGCCTACGTGCACGATTGCCGTCTGCAATATATAGAATTTTACAGTAAATTCTACGAAGGCAACGGAACTCTGTTCAACGCCTTCAAGACCTCGCCAAAGTCAATCAAAATCAATAACAATACGGAGGAAAACTAAATGGATCTCATTTCTACTGCAAAAGTATTACTCGACGAAATTCCCGAAACTGTCGGTGCGGTCACTCAGACTGCAAGCGCTATTTCCGGTAACGTCATTGCTTACATCGGCGCAGCTCTTTGCGCCATACTTGCCGGCTGCGGTTCCGCGCTGGGCGTAATGGCCGCAGGCAAAGCCGCCGCGGGCGTCGCTTCCGAAAAGCCCGATCTTTTCGGTAAACTGCTCGTTCTTCAGGCGCTCCCCGGAACTCAGGGCATTTACGGCTTCCTTACCGCCATACTCGTACTTATCCAGTTCAACGGTCTCGGCTCCGACGCTATCACCCTTACTACCACGCAGGGCTGGCAGCTCTTCTTTGCCGCAGTTCCTATGGCAATAGTCGGTCTCGCTTCCGGTATAGCTCAGGGCAAAGCCGCTGTAGCCGCCATACACATGACAGGCAAGCAGCCCGACGCTTCCGGTAAAGGTATCACCATGACGGCTCTTGTCGAAACCTACGCCATACTCGCTCTCCTTATTTCCATCCTCCTTATCCGCGGCGTCGCAGTCGGCTGATAACGGCGGCTCTTGTATCTTTTTTGGAAGGAGATTTGCGATGGGCGCAGAGACCGTGATCAAAAAAATAGAAGAAAAAGCGGCTGCCGAATGCGAAGCGATACGCGCTTCCGCCGCGGCAAAAGCCGAACAGCTTAAAAACAGCATACTTGCCGAAGCTGAAGCAAAGGCGAATTCCGTTATTGAAAACGAAAATGAAAAAGCCCGCCTTCTGCTGATGCGCGGCAAGCAACAATCCACGCTCGAAAAGCGCATACGCACGCTCGACCACAGGCACACGCTTATAGACGGCATAAAAGCCGAAACGCTGAGTCGTTTGAACGGCGAGACTGCCGAAAACAAGCTTTTGCTTTATACCCGTTATGTCGAAAATTCCGGCATTTCGGGCAAAGTCACAGTTTCGGCCGCAGAAAACGAACTCCATCTTTACCGTGACGGCAGAGTGCTTCAGCTTTGGTCCAAACGGCTTTCAGAGCTGACCGGCGCCGACACCGTGCTAACGCTTGATGAAACGCCTGCCGAAATTTCCGGCGGCGTGATACTTCGCGGAGAAATATACGATATAGATCTTTCGAGCGAAGCCATAGTGGAAGAAGTATTTGCAAACAACGAAAAAGCTATTTCGGACAAGCTTTTCGGTGAAGGAGCTTGAATATGAACGGCGACGTAAAACGTTCCTACGAGTACGCCATCGGATGTTTCAAAGCGACTTCACGCCAGCCGCTCAGCCCGGAACAGTGGCAGCGCCTTAAAAGCGCGGACCGCAGCGGCGCTGAAAAGCTGCTTGCGGAGTTCGGTTTCCCCGCGGTCACCGACGAATGCTCCGCGGTCGATTCGATAGAAAAAGATATGGCTGCCACAGTGGCGTTCATACGCGAAAACGCTCCGGACGGCGAGCTGGTGGATCTGCTGTTTTTCGAGCAGGACGCTCTTAATCTGAAGATCCTTATAAAAGCCGCCCGTATGGGCAAGGCAGAGCCGGACTTTGATCTTGCGGAAGGCGGCACCGATCCCGAACTTTTGAAAGTCTGCGCGCAGACCGGGGATTTTTCGCTGCTCGGCAAAGACCTTGAAACTTCGCTTTCCGGTTTGGAAAACATAACAGATCCGGGAGAGCTGAGCTGCGTTATTGATACGGCGTTCCTCATGCATTCGGTGAACGCGGCGCGCAGGAAACTTTCGTTCACGTTTGCGCGTTTGCTTGAAGAATACGGCGCGGGCAGAAACCGCCTTACGGCGCTTCGGCTGAAACGCCTGGGCAAAGACCCGGCCGACTTCCCTTATGCGTTCTTCCCCGAAAACAAAAAGTCGGAAAAGGTCAACGACGCAGGCAAAGCCGAAGAAGATATCGTGCGCGAAGTGTCAAAAGCGTTCGATAACGTTATTGGCGAGCTGGGTTTCGACGAAGGCATGGGCTTTATAGCGCGCTACTACTTTTTGAAGAAAAACGATGCGGCGGCGCTGCGGCTTATGTTCGCCGAAAAATCTCTTGGCGGAGGTGGAACTGATGAGTGAATACAGATCCGCGGCGGTCGGCAGCCATTCTTCGGTGGTACTGTTTTCCGCGGCCGGAATTAAAACAGTTTCGGCTGAAAACGCCAAGGACGCCGAAAAGGCAGTCAACAAGCTGGTAAAAGAAGGTTACGGAATAATTTTCCTTACCGAAAATTACGCCAAAGAGCTTGAAAACGAGCTGAAACGCTACCGCAATACAGCTTACCCCGTGATCCTTCCCGTTCCGGAACGTTCCGGCCCGGGCGGCTACGGTATGCAAAAGATAAACAGCAATATGGAAAAAGCCATAGGAACAAACATATTCGACAAAGATTGAGAAAGGCAGGTGCCTGTTTTGGCAGCAAACGAAAACATCGGCACGATATATAAAGTTGCGGGACCGCTCATAGTCGCCAGCGGCATGCGTGACGTTCATCTGCACGACGTCGTGCGAGTGAGCGAACAAAAGCTTATAGGCGAAATAATAGAACTCAGAGACGATCTCGCTTCGATACAGGTATATGAAGACACTTCGGGCATCGGCCCCGGCGAACCCGTGTATCTTACGGGCGAGCAGCTCGTGGCTGAACTGGGCCCCGGGCTTATAGAAGGCATTTTCGACGGTATAGAGCGTCCGCTCGACGTCATTTATAAGATCGAAGGCGACCGCATCACCCGCGGATCGGACGTTCCCAAGCTCGACAGAGATAAAAAATGGGCGTTCGAAGCCAAAGCCGCAGTAGGCGACGAAGTCAGCGCGGGCGATATTCTGGGCGAAGTCCGTGAGACCGAAGCCGTGACACAGCGTATAATGGTCCCCTACGGTGTTTCCGGCACCATAACGCAGATCAGCTCCGGCGAATACACCGTTACCGATACCGTCGCGGTAGTCAAAGACGCCAAAGGCAACGAACACCCCCTTTGCATGATGCAAAAATGGCCGGTGCGCAAGCGCAGACCTTATTTTGAAAAAATGAACCCGTTCGAGCCAATGGTCACCGGGCAGCGCGTGGTCGACACGCTCTTCCCCGTGGCAAAAGGCGGAATTGCCTGCGTACCCGGTCCGTTCGGCTCCGGTAAAACAGTCATACAGCATTCCATAGCAAAATGGGCGGACGCCGATATCATCATTTACATCGGCTGCGGCGAACGCGGCAACGAAATGACCGACGTTCTCAAGGAGTTCCCCGAACTCAAGGACCCGAAGACCGGGCTTTCGCTTATGAAACGCACGGTGCTTATAGCAAACACTTCGGATATGCCCGTTGCAGCCCGTGAAGCTTCCATTTACACCGGCATAACGATAGCGGAATATTTCCGCGATATGGGCTACAAGGTCGCCATCATAGCCGACTCCACTTCCCGCTGGGCCGAAGCCCTGCGCGAAATGTCAGGACGACTCGAAGAGATGCCCGGCGAAGAAGGGTACCCCGCATACCTTTCCACCCGCCTTGCGGAATTCTACGAACGCGCGGGCAGCGTGGTCTGCCTGGGCAAGGACAAGCGCCGCGGCGCGGTCACCGCGATCGGCGCGGTATCGCCGGCAGGCGGCGACACCAGCGAACCCGTTTCACAGGCGACGCTGCGCATAGTCAAGGTGTATTGGGGTCTTTCGGCTGATCTGGCTTACCAGCGCCACTTCCCCGCCATCGACTGGCTCAAGAGCTATTCTCTTTACGACAAAAAGATAAACCGCTATTTCGACGAAAATCTCGACGAAAACTGGTCCTACCGCGTGGGCTCCGTCCGCCGCATTCTGCAGGAGGAATCCGAACTCAACGAGATCGTCCGCCTTGTCGGCTTTGACGCGCTGAGTGAAAAAGACCGCCTTACCTTTGAATGCGCGCGCATGATACGCGAAGACTTTTTGCAGCAGGACTCGTTCCGCGAAGTCGACCGTTTCACGCCGCCTAAGAAACAGACCGAAATGATAGGCGCCATACTGAAATGGTACGAAAGCGGTCAGCAGGCGCTCAAGGAACGCGCTCCGTACAAGGAGATCATGGACGAAGCCGTTATGACTCAGATCGCCCGTATGAAATACGAGCCCGACGCCACCTGGCAGAGCTTTATAGACGATCTTTACACATCCATAGACGCGCTCTTCGAGCGGCTGAAAGGAGTTGACGCGGAATGAAAAAAGATTATAAGACCATAAGAGAAGTCGTCGGCCCTCTTATGATGGTCGACTGCGTCGAAAACGTAAAGTACGACGAGCTTGTCGAGATCCACGAAAAAGACGGCTCGGTCCGTTTGGGCAAAGTGCTTGAAGCAAAAGGCAGCACCGCGCTCGTACAGCTTTTCGAAGGCGCGCACGGACTGCAGATATCCGATTCCAAAGCCCGCTTTTTAGGTCACAGTCTCGAGCTTTCCGTTTCGCCCGATATGATCGGCCGCATATTCGACGGCGTCGGACGTCCCAAAGACGGCGGCTCGCCGATAATTTCCGATCTTAAGCTCAATATAAACGGCACGCCCATCAACCCCGCCGCACGCGATTACCCCGCCGAATTCATACAGACCGGCATTTCCGCCATCGACGGCTTGAACACGCTGGTCAGAGGTCAGAAACTGCCCATCTTCTCGGGCTCAGGTCTGCCCCATGCAGAACTCGCGGCGCAGATAGCGCGTCAGGCAAAGGTCCGCGGCACCGACGACAGATTCGCTGTCGTTTTCGCCGCAATAGGCATAACGTTCGAAGAAGCGGAATTCTTCCGCGAAGACTTCAAACGCACCGGCGCTATCGAGCGTTCGGTCCTGTTTTTGAACCTTGCCGACGACCCCGCGGTAGAACGCATAGCTACCCCGCGTATGGCAATCACCTGCGCGGAATATCTGGCATACGAGCTCGGTATGCACGTGCTCGTAATAATGACTGATATCACAAACTACGCCGAAGCGCTGCGCGAAGTTTCCGCCGCGCGCAAAGAGGTCCCGGGCCGCCGCGGATATCCCGGCTACCTTTACACCGACCTCGCTTCACTTTACGAAAGAGCAGGACGTATCAACGGCAAGAAAGGCTCTATCACGCAGATCCCCATACTCACCATGCCTGAAGACGACAAGACGCACCCCATACCCGACCTTACCGGATACATCACCGAAGGTCAGATAATCTTATCGCGCGAGCTGTATATGAAAGGCCTTGAACCGCCCATAAACGTTCTGCCTTCGCTTTCGCGTCTTAAGAACAAGGGTATAGGCAAAGGCAAAACGCGCGAAGACCACCCCGATACCATGAACCAGATATTCGCGGCTTACGCAAGAGGCAAGACCGCCGCGGAGCTTGCCGTGGTGCTGGGCGAATCCGCTCTTTCGGATATGGATAAAAAATACGCCGCGTTTGCCGACAAGTTCGAAAAAGAATACGTTTCGCAGGGGTACGAGACCGACCGTTCCATAGAAGATACGCTGCGTATCGGCTGGGAACTGCTCGCCGATCTTCCCGTTACAGAGCTGAAACGTATACATCCCGAATATATCGAACAGTATCTTCCCCGTAAGGAAGGTGAGTGAGAGTGGCAACAGTCAATCCCACCAGAATGGAGCTTACCAAGACCAAGAAACGCCTTTCCACGGCGGCAAGAGGTCATAAGCTCTTAAAAGACAAACAGGACGAAATGGCTCGCCAGTTCATGATCTATATCCGCCGCAACAAGCAGCTGCGCGAGGAGATAGAAGCGCTGTTAGGCGACGCCATGGGCAAAATGTCGCTTGCCGAAGCCGAAATGGGTAAAGTATCGCTTGAAGAAGCGCTTATGATTTCGGCCAACAGCGCACCGCCCGAATGCACAGAAAAGAACGTAATGTCCGTGCGCGTGCCCGAGATCACAGCCAAGCCGCAGATCGAACACGGTATCACCTACGGTTTTGCATTCACTTCGGAAAAGCTCGATTCGGCGTATCTCGCCATGAACGAACTTATGCCCAAGCTTTATGAGCTTGCGGCCGTTGAAAAGGCGTGCGATATGCTCGCCGACGAAATGGAACGCACCCGCCGCAGAGTCAACGCATTGGAATATATCATGATCCCCGAAATGAAGGCGACGATCAAGTTCATAACCATGAAGCTCGAGGATAACGAACGTTCCAACACCGTGCGTCTGATGAAGATCAAAGACAACCTGGCAAAACAGGCGTAATAAAGCAAAAACGCTTCCGCAGAACGTGGAAGCGTTTTCTTTTTTTATTTAGCGTAGCATAAATCGCAGCTTATATGCGTTCCCGAAAATTTCCGGCAGTCGTTTTCGAGAGAACACCCGCCGCATTTTGTGCAGCCCGGCTGGCGATCGGGGTCCATCCCGCGTTCGCGCAGGATCGCGCCGAGTTCTTCGCTCATTTCAAGCAGTTCCTCCGGGTCGCAGGGGGGCGTATCGCGCATAGAGCACGAATCCATCGGCCGAAGCGGCATTATAGTGGGGTACACGCCTATCGCCGCGAGCTCGCGGCATTCGGCGATAATGTCAGCCGCCGGCTGGACTCCGGCGATAAGCACCGAAGATACCATCCCGTACCCGAAATCGGCGACAGCGCGTTTGAACGCGGCGTAATAGTGCGTTTTGGATATGGCTGATTTTCCGTGGCAGACCGTGCGGCGAAGTTCTTCGTTTGCCACTTCAAGATTCATTATGCAGGCGGTCGCGCCCGCCTTGCGCAGCGACGTGAGCAGTGAAAGATCCTGCGGCGGAGCAAGCTCCACCGTTATCGGGCAGGAAGAAAACGCACGTATGCGGGCGGTGAGATCGATCCAGTAGCGCGCCATGTTATCTGGCGAAATATACGTTCCGCCGCTGAAATTGAGCGCGCCCGAGCATTTTGAAAGCAGTATTCTAAGCGCCGACGCCATTTTTTCGGGCTCGACCGGACGGGCGGAAGTCCGTTCGAGCGAGCAGAACGCGCATTTGCCGCTTTCGGTATCGAAACAGCAGACCGAAGACGGCCATATATTTATGCACCCCGGGGAATGCAGCCGCGCCATGGAATCTAGAAAAGTCCCGGTCGCGGGCAGCTCGCCGAAAAACGAGACCGGCACGCGTTCGCCGCAATAGCAAAGGAAATAGCCGTTTTGGTCGTATTCGAGCAAAAAAGGCGAAGTAAGCGTGAATTTTTCGCCCGCGCTCACGCACACGTTCATTCCGCAAACGCTGATGTTCGCCGCGTCGATAAAACCTTTGTCGAAAAAGTGCGGATATTCTTTGATCAAAGCGGCGCGCGCGGGTCCCGATACGCGGATCCCGCGGCAAAGAAGGCCGGATTTTAAAATGAGAAGTTGTTTTTTGTCCATAACTCTGAGTTTATCGCGCCGCAAAAGCGGCGATGGGAAAAACCGTTGTTTTCAGTTCCCCGTATATTCTGTGAGCGGAAACGCATGATTTGCGCGAAAAGTCTATACCGAATACCAAAGCGGATGATCACCGGAGAACAGAACGTTTTTGAGCAGACAGATCGCATTCGCGTGGGCGGGGGTCGGCCTCACCCCGAAAACGGTGGCTTTGCATTATGCGTGAGCGCCCGAAAGGCAGCGCGCCGAACGGAAACGCGAAACAAAGTGTCAGACAAACGGTCGTTTATTTACGTTTTTCCCATTCTTCTTATATAAAACACCGTTATTATAGACGCACGACGCGCGCGTCAGGCAAAAGTGCGGCGTTTCAACAAATTTTACAAAATATTATACAATACACACGCGCGGTTTGTCAATAGCGCGGTTTATTTGCATAAAGCGCCGAAATATATTGATTATTGGCAAAAACAGTGATATTATGATAATGTAAATACGTTAAATACGGAGTTTTGTAATGGCAGCTACCGGCACCGTGAACATGACCCGGGGGGAAGTACATAAAGTCCTTTTGAAATTTGCTTTCCCTGTCTTTTTGAGTCAACTGTTTCAACAGTTTTACAATATCATAGATTCGCTCATCGTAGGTAATTTCATCGACGACAAAGCGCTTGCCGCAGTCAGCTCTTCGGGCAACCTCATATTTTTGCTCATAAGCTTTTTCATGGGTACTTCGATGGGCGCAAGCGTGGCGATATCCAAGTATTTCGGCGCAGGCGAAACCGACAAAGTCTCGCGCGCGATCCACACCAACGTCTGTCTGGGGCTTATTTCGGGCACGATACTGACAGTAATAGGCGTGCTGTTCACCCCTACCATACTGCGCTGGATGAACACGCCTGAAAACATACTGCCCCTTTCTATAGAATACTTCCGCTACTATTTTATAGGCGTGATCGCCATTGTAATGTACAACATCTGCAAAGGCATTATGACCGCGTTGGGCGACAGCAAGCGTCCGCTGTATTACCTGATTTTTTCTTCCCTGCTGAACGTTGCGCTGGACCTTTTGTTCGTAGCCGTGTTCGATTGGGGCGTGTGGTCCGCGGCGCTGGCGACCACTATTTCGCAGGCGATAAGCGTGATACCCTGCCTTTTCCACCTTGCTCGCAAGGGGACGGTCTATCAGCTGCGGCTGAGATCCCTTAAGATCAGCCGCGATATGTTAGACGACATTATAAAATACGGACTGCCGAGCGGCGTTCAAAATTCCGTCATAGCGCTTGCAAACGTAATGGTACAATCAAATATCAATACGTTCGGCGACACGGCGGTCGCGGCGTGCGGCGCGTATTCAAAAATAGAGGGCTTCGCTTTTCTGCCGATAACCTGCTTTTCCATGGCGCTGACCACATTTGTTGGGCAAAACCTCGGCGCGGGCGAATATGACCGCGTAAAGAAGGCGTCGCGATTCGGCATAATCACTTCCATGCTGATGGCGGAAATAATAGGCGTAATAATATTTTTCGGGGCTCCGCTTTTCATAGCGGCGTTCAACCGGAATCCCGACGTGGTGGCGATAGGCGTGCGCCAGTGCCACATACAGGCGTTCTTCTTCTGTCTGCTCGCATTTTCGCACTGCGTGGCGGGGATCTGCCGCGGCGCGGGCAAGGCGTTCGTTCCCATGGCGATAATGCTTGCCGTCTGGTGCGTTTACAGGATCGCGTATATCACGTTTGCAATGAAGATAAACCACGATATAATGCTGCTGTTTATAGCATACCCGCTGACGTGGACTATAAGCTCGGCGCTGTTCCTTGCCTACTACAAAAAGACAGACTGGATCCACGGTTTTGATACAAAACCGAAAGTCGCTCAGCACGGCGCATAGATCATATATAAATACCGGACCGGGTTAAAACCCGGTCCGGTTTGCGTTATTTAAGATTTTTACGGTATCAGTAATCCAGCATGAGTATGGTGTCGATATCCGCCTGCATCCTCTCTTCGACAAGACTGGCAATGGATTCGAAACGCGATTTCATATCGTCGGATCTAAGTTTAGCGATCTCGCTGTATAAACCGCCCCAGTTGTATATGGCTCCGAGGTCGAAGCAGCGCGAATTGAAGATTATATCGAGCATTTCTTCGTCTTCAACGGCGTCGGCATCCTTGCCTTTGAGGCATTTGTCGTAATAGACCGGAGTAACGCTGTTTTTGGATTCCGCCGCGAGCGCTTCTATTACAAGCCCGAGATCGTCGTAATTATCGGATACTGCGGGGATAGCCATGCACGAAGCGTTGCCGGTGGAAACGAAATGGTAATATCTGTCCTGATCGGACGAATACTTGGGGACAGGCAGATAGCCAATATTGTCAACGTCACGGAAGCCGACTATATTGAACATGCCGCCCATGTAGAAGAGCTCGCGTTCTTCGCGGAACGCCTTTATTATGGTCTCTTCCCAAACGTTACTGTACTTTCCGTCGAATTTTCCGCCGTTGGCGACCATTACCGTGCCCTCGTCGTTGAATATCTTATATATGTCGGTTAGCACGTCGTAGAACCGGGGCGTGTCGTAAGAAAGTACTGGGATATCATCGGCGTCTTTTTCGGCAAGGTGAACGCCGGACGCGATGAGGTGGAGCAACGAATTATAGACTTCTGTGCCGAGACCCCAGGTGTCGAATTCGCTGAGCCCGTCGACTCCGTCGGATTCGTGAGTGACCATTTTGGCAAGCTCGTACATTTTGTCGAGCGTCCATTCGTTGTTCTTTACAAGATCGTAAAGATTCACGCCGGGGCAGTTGTCTTGCAGCACCTTTTTATTGAAGAACATTATGAAAGTGCCGTCGTTATCGAACGTGTTGATGTCGCCGGCGGTGAAATACACGCGGTTGCCTATGGAAAGGTCGTGAACGGCGTTCTGATCCCACCAGGGGTTGGAAAGGTCAATGGTGGGGATATCGTTCATGTCGACGTAAACGCCGGTGAGCGCGGCGGTAGCAGCGCCGCCGAACGAGTTGAGAACTATGTTATAGGAATTTTCCGAAGGGGCGTACACCTGGTTATAAATGGTGTTGGCAAAGTTGTTGGAATCGAAAGTGCCTTCTATTACGCAGTTATAGCGCGTTTCGATCTCTTGCCTTACTTCGCATTTTGTCCTGTCGAGCACGTCGGCGGTCAGTTCGTCGTATGTGTCGCGCTGGATGATATCGCCGTTATAAGTCATGGAAGTGCTGTTGGCAGCCCAGTTGATGGAAAGCACGCGGATCACTCTGCCGCCGAGATCCTTAACGGGGATATCTTTACCGTAAACAAAATCGGTGGGTATATCCTCAGAAGCCGGTTCTTCAGACTGATCGGTGCCGGAAGAGGTGTCGGCGGAAACGGCGTCTTTGGACTCTGTCTGCTCAGACGGTTTGGCTTCGTTCCCTTTGCAGGCGACAAAAGCGCAAAGCATAAGCATTACCGCAAGCAGCAAGCATATTGTTTTTTTCATTTGCTGAAACTCCTTCTTTAATATATTTGGTTTTTGATATTATAACATATCGGCGCAACTTTTTCAAGCCCCGCTTGATTATTTTGAAAGTTTATATTATAATAAAAACAAAGGGGGGCATACGGATGAAATGCGAACTCTGTCCGCGGCGGTGCGGCGTTGACCGCAGCGTCGAGACCGGTTTTTGCGGCTGCGGCGAAAAAGCCGTCGTGGCGCATTCCATGCTGCATTTTTGGGAAGAGCCGTGTATTTCGGGCAAGAACGGTTCGGGCTGCGTGTTTTTTGCGGGCTGCCAGCTTAAATGCGTTTACTGTCAAAACAGGTCAATATCACGCGGAAGCGCGGGCAAAGAATATTCCGTGCGCGAACTTGCGGAGCTGTTCGTTTCGTTGGAACGCAAAGGTGCCAACAATATAAATCTGGTGACTCCGGATCATTTTGCTCTTCAGATCCGCGCCGCACTGAGAGAGGCGCGCCGCCTGGGAATGACAGTTCCGGCGGTGTATAACTGTTCCGGCTACGTCTGCGTGGAAACGCTGCGCGCGCTGGCAGATGATATAGATATATATCTCACAGATTTCAAATATATGTCTTCCGAGCTTGCCGAACGCTATTCCTCCTGCCCGGATTACCCCGACCGTGCAAAAGAGGCGCTTTGCGAAATGGTGCGCCAGCACCCTTTGAGAGTTTACGGCGCCGACGGCATGATGCGTTCCGGAGTTATAGTGCGCCATCTGATCCTCCCCGGGAATACCGCCGATTCGATCCGCGTGCTGGATCATCTTCACGCACGGTACGGAGACGCGATACAGGTTTCTTTGATGAACCAGTTCACGCCCATAGGGCTTGAAAACTACCAGGAAATAAACCGCAAGCTAACCACGCTGGAATATGACCGCGTTATAAAACACGCGCTTTCCATAGGAATGGAAAACGTGTACATACAGGAAAAAGGAACGGCAAGCGAAAGCTTTATACCCGAATTTCGGCCGCAATAAGAAGTTTTTTGTAGACAAACGCTTTTGCGTATGCTATAATCATTTTATGTAACGGAGTATATGTAATGGATAAAAAGGTTTTACGTTTGATATGCGCCGCGCTTTGTGTTGCGGTTATGTTCGGAACGCTTGCGGTATGCGTTTCCGCCGACGAAGGCGGAGTGTTCACCGTACAGCCCAAGAGCGCGACGCTGGAAAACTTTGAGCCCTACGAATTTGTATTTTCCACAAGCGTTGAATGCGACTGTATGCTGCAAACGCGCGAAAACGAAACGTACGATTGGGGCAATATGGAAACGATCGAAAGCGGCTATGCCGTATCATGGCCGAACACCACCGCGCAGTTCCGCCTGTGGGCGGAGATCGACGGCGTAGATCATTACAGCGATACAGTGACCGTGACCTGGCAAGACGCCGACGACGTGACCGAGATATACATAGAAGACATAGAGTTCGGCTATTTGCAGATAGGTTACGGGCAGCCGGCGGCAGTACCCTTAACGGTAAAGAACACCGGCGACAACGCTCTGCGCAATATCCGCGCTTACATTGCCGAAAATTCGGCGATAGAGCTTATCCAAAACCGTGAACCGCACGTACTCGCCCCGGGAGAGACCGATTCCGAGACCTGGAGCGTGCGCCCGCGCCAAGGACTTGGGGCGGGAGATTATTCGGACAGCGTGTTTTTCGAAGCGAACATTCACGACGTCGTGTATAATTCCGTAAGGTTCACTGTCGAAAGCGACGGCGCCGAGCCGGTGTATTCCGCGCGAGCGGACGTTATAGACTACGGCGTCATCACCGAATCCGGCGAACGCCCGGAGCCGAAAGATCTTGTGGTATATGCTAACGGAACGGGAAATCTCACCAAAGTCCACGTTTACAGCGGCAACGCGGAGGATCTTGTTTTTATGGTTATCTCTTACTCCGGCGGTGAAACGGATATAAGGGCAGGCATGGATTCCGGCAGCACCTGGTGGGTAAAGCTGAACGATTATATTCCCGCGGGGGATTATGAACAGACGGTATACGTTTACGCGGCGGAGCTTTCCGAACCGGTCCCGGTAACGGTAAAAGTCAAAGTCGTAAGCGAAAACGAAAGCGGCGATCCCGCCGACGGATCGGCTGCGGAGCAGACCGGGCAGGAAACGAGCCCGGCCGAAGAAGGTTCGTCCAATAGCACGGCGATCATTATAATAGCGGCAGCCGCAGCGGTCATGATCTGTATAGCGGCGGCGTTGATAATCAAACGTAAGAAAAAATAACATCTAGAAAGGGGCAAACAATGGAACTCAACGAATTTGAACTCAGAAGCGGCACCAGATTCATCGTGGGAAAATGGCAGGTAGATTTTGTGGTGAGTTTGTTTTCCGACGATCTCGCCCACATACCGGCTGCTGAATTCAAAAGTGACGACGGAAAAGATCTTTCCGGGATCTGCTACGAATTTTTCGAAGACAACACCATGGTCATGACAGACTCAGCTTCCGGCAAGCGCGAAAGCGGCACCTGGGAGCAGACCGGCGCGTATGAATATCATTATACGCTGGGCGCGTTCATGGAGCTGCCCGAAGGCGATTTCAGAAAAGCCGCTGAAACGCTGCAGGTGGTCGACGGATGTCTCGCCTTTTCCATAGGTTTCCTCACGCTGGGGATGAAAAAGATCGCCGAAGGCAAAGTCACCGAGCCGGCTGACACCGGCGATACTGAAATGTCCGCCGAAGACGCCGCGAATACCGGTATTGTCGGCAGTTACAGAGTTATAAAATCGCTCAATTATTTTGGCGACGAAATAAAGCTCGCCACAAAAGAAGAGATCGCGGAATCGGCAAAGAAAGCAAATTCGGATATCGATATTAAAGAAGTCTTGGACATCTTTGATCTTGTCGTCGAATTCACCGCGGATCATAAGATACGCCAATGGATGAAGATCCCCGAAAATCTGAGCGAAGCGACGATAAAAGAAGCGTTGGAATCCGGCGAGATACTCGCCGCAAAAGACGGCCGTTTCATCACTACCGAACAGCAGTGGAAATGCCTCGACGGGAAATTCTATTACGATACCGGCGAGCAGCGCGAAGTTTTCGGCGAAATGGTTTCGAGCTGGGACGAGATCAAGCCCAACGAAGACGGCACCATTCCGTTTTCGAGCGGACTTATCCTGATAGAACGCATCTGAGCAAAACCGTTTTTAGGTATTGCAATACGGCGAAAAGTGTTATATAATCAGTTAAAACAGAACATAAACAAGAAAGGTGTATAATCATGGCAGAGATCAAACAGAAAAAAATCATTTCCGCTTCCACCGGCGAAGAGGTCTCACGCAAAAAGATCAAGCAAGCAGCCCCCACCGGCAACGCTACCGGCTACCGCATAGGCGCGATCGTTCTTTGGGTGCTTGGGCTTGTGTTTGAAGTACTCGCCATACTTGTTGCGCTTGGCAAGTTTTTCCTTAGCTTTATGCCTTCTATCGCGCAGCTCATAATGTTCCTGGTGCTCGATCTTATTTGCGTGGTGATCGGTTCACTGCTTTGGAAAAAAGCAAACCATATCAAGCCCGCAAGCGAAAAGAACAAGCTTAAATTCTGGCTTTGGAACAACCTCGGAGTTATAGTCAGCGTCATCGCGTTCGTGCCGTTTATCATAGTTATGCTTTCCAGCAAGAACAATGACAAACGCACCAAGGCCATTGCGACAGTCGTAGCGGTGATCGCCCTGCTCATAGCAGGCGTGTTCAGCTACGATTTCAACCCCGTTTCTCAGGAAAAGAAAGACGAAGCCGTAAGCACGCTGGGCAACGATACGGTATACTGGTCGCCTTTCGGCCATGTGTATCACACTCATGCCGATTGCTCGCATCTCAACCAAACCGATACTCTCACCAGCGGCACAGTAGAACAGGCGATAGCCGCAAACAGGACCCGTATATGCAAATCCTGCGCCGCCCGCGACAGCATCACCAACCTTGAAACAGACGATGCGACTATAGACACCGAATTTGAAAAAGCAGCGGAAGAAATAGAAAAAGGACTTAACTGAACGTCTGCAAAATGCTGCGGACCGGAGCATGGCTCCGGTCCGCGTTTTTTATTCTTCTGTAAAATGCAAGCTGTTTTTAGAGCAAGTGAGCACGACTGTCTTGCCCGAATCGGTGAAACGGACGTCGGTCCCGAGCCCCTGCAGCGCAAGCGTGAGCGCGCTTTCGAGCGACGACCTGTCTTCGCAGGTGATGACGGCCGCAGAGGGCGAACACGCTTTTATAAGACTTACCGCGCTTTTACTGTAAACGCCGTGATGCGGGACTTTCAGAAAATCGCAGCCGAGCACGTACGACGGAAGCATATCGTCTATCCGCTGCTTTTCTATGTCCCCGGTGAACAGCAGCTTTTTGCCGTGGGAAGCGACCATTATCACCAACGAACTGTTGTTATCCGTACTTTTGTCATAAGCGACGTGCGGAGGCCAGACCGAAAAAGTCATTTCCCCCAGCGTGAAAGTGACGTCAGCGCTGAGCTTGACGAGCTTTGTCCCGCCGGCGCACGCCGTTTCGAGCGCGAGCCGGTAAGCGGAATATTCGTTTATATCCACGGCGCTGTCGTCGTAATCCGGCTCATAGACGGTCTCGACTTTCATTGCCGTGAGCAGTTTGGATGCTCCGCCGATATGGTCTTTATCGAAATGAGTTATGAAAAGGCAGTCTATCTTTTCGGCTCCCAGGGACGCGCACAGATCGGCTATTCCCTTGCCGTCGCCCTTGTTGCCGCAATCTATGACTACGCAGACGCCTTCTTCGTAAAGGACCGCGCAATCCGCTTTACCAAGCGGCGGAAAGACAACCTTGAGCTGACCGTTTCCGCCGGAAAAAGCAATAACGAAAACGCCGGCTATTACGATAATACACAGGGCGGCGACCGCATAACGAGTTTTGTTTTTCATATTTCGCCTGCCTTTATCAATTATAAAAGAGCTTGTCGGAAACGTCCAGAAGCCGACGCAGATAAGGGAACGGTACCAGCATGCCACGCTTTTCGAAAAGTATGATGTCCAGCTTGGTGCCGTAATCCGCCTGTGTAAAGCCGATATTCCCGGAAGGTATCTTTTGCGTGTCTATATCGCAGCACCAGAGCCAGATATCCGCAAAAGCGTTAGCGTTACAATAGCTCAACACGCACCTGCCGCGTTCTGGTATGAGCGAATGCCCCGTCTTTTCCTTTACCGTGCGCACAGCGGCGGAAAGACTGTTTTCGCCCTCTCTAACGAGCCCGGCGGCGCAGCTCCAAAGACCGGGGTAACCGGCGTCGGCCCCGCGCTTGAACAAAAGGTATTCGCCTTTGGAATTACGGATCCAGATATGCACGGATCCGAAAAACTCATCTCGCTCCAAACGCTCGGATGCAGTTTTGGCATAACGCTTAGGCATACGGTCGGCGCCGAAGATCTCCAGCCGCTCGCCGCTGACGGCACGAAGATTCAGCCAGCGCTGGACGTAACTGAACAGATCGTAGTGGATCAGCGGATAAGTGAGGTCGGCAGGGATAGTTTGAAAAGCGCGCTTTTCGCCGACTTCGCTGGTTTCGGGGATCTCGCCCATTTCTTTTATATATGCGATATAGAGTATGGCATAGTCCGTGCCTTTTTCTGTGGTGATGGAAAACGCGCTGACCGGTATTATGTCCGCCGATACGGTGCCGGTCTCTTCGTAAAGTTCGCGGTGAGCGGTCTCGAGCGGGGTCTCGCCGGGTTCGCGATGCCCGCCGGGAAGTTCCCAGGAAGTGCGCTCCTTATCGCGGCAAAATATCCATTCTCCGCGGTAAAGCGCCGCCATGACCGAAACGCAAACGTCGTTTTCGTCGTATTCATTTTCGCCGAGATACGTAACTTTAAGCATATTCCCTCTTGAAAAATTGCCGCCTTACGCGCCTGATAAGCATCAAACAAAACGCGGCGCACGTTTACATTTCCGAAAAAGGATGCAAACCCCGCCGCTGCGCTGTTATTGCTTGCTTTTTGATTATAGCATGAGCACAAAGCGTTGTCAATGTTTTTTGAAAAAACGCCTTGCGCGCGCTGTGTTTTGCCGAAAGCCATTGACAGAACGCTTGCGGTGATGATATAATAGCAAGCGTATTATAAATGAACTCGCTTTGAAAGGTGTACCGTATGGATGAACGTTTTTGCCGCACGGAAATGCTTTTGGGCAGCGAAGCTCTGGAAAAGCTCGCCCGATCGCGCGTGGCGGTATTCGGCATAGGCGGCGTTGGCGGCTATATAGCAGAATCGCTCGCACGGTCAGGCGTAGGCGCGCTTGACCTTATAGACAGCGATACGGTCTCTGTTTCCAACATCAACAGGCAGATATATGCGCTCGGTTCCACGG
>CACYCI010000007.1 GCA_902772845.1 uncultured Ruminococcus sp. | reverse complement strand
CCGCAAATGAAAAATGCAAAGCAGACACGCCGAATTTCTGCTTTCTGCTGCCGGATTTGCCGTATTTTTCGAGCAGCAGCTCATACTGACCGAAAACCTGCCTGGCGTAAAGTAAGAATTCAGCGCCGTCGTTCGTAAGAGTAACGCCTTTTCCGCCGCGGTTGAACACCTTGAACCCGAGTTCGTTTTCGAGATCTTTCACAGCGCCGGTGAGCGAGGGCTGAGCGACGTAGAGCTTTTCCGCGGCCTTATTCATGGAACCGGTCTCGGATATTGCTATGACATATTTTAACTGCTGTAAAGTCATTTATTGCCCTCCTCTGCCTTTATATCGGTATCGACGGTGGCTCGGAACACATAGAGCCGCTGCCACAGATATTCGGTGACGAAATTGATGATCATATTTATGGCGGTGACAAGGTATTCGTTCCAGCCGTTTTTGTCTGCGAGCCAGTATTCAAGCATCAGCGAAAGCGGAGTAAACACCATATAATACGCCAGCGTTTTGAGCATGGCGACCGGTATGCTGGAAGCGGATCTGAACGTGAATTTTCGGTTTAACGTAAAGTTCCATACCACGGAAATGACCAGGGATATCCCGTAAGATACCCAATAAGGAAGATGCAGCGCTTCGTTCAAGAGCGTGAACGATAATATTTGAACAACGCCTGCGCTGATCGAAAACAGCAGGAATTTGATCGCTCGGACAGATTCGACCTTTTTTGCGCTTGACATATATTTACCTTTCAATCACTGATTTATCGGTAAACATTATAATCCACACGCCGAATATTGTCAATACTTATTGTTAAAAGCAAAGCTGACCAAGGTACGCGCCGTCGGGCCGGTTGCCTCTGAAAACCGGAAATTGGCAAAATGAATCGAACGGATTACTCTTTACTTTTCAAGCCGGCGATCCCTTTTATCATAGCTGAGACGGAGAGTGCAAGCACGGTCATCATGATCGCCGCGCTCGTGATCGCCGTTAAGGTCAGCATTTCCGAGCCGTCGCCCTTCAAATTCACCATAATAAGCGTGTTCTGAAGCGTGAGAACGGACACAAGCGCTTCGATAAAACTGATCGTTCGCAGCAGACGCACAAGACTGTTTGACGATCTTTTTCTTCTTTTGAGATTGACCGAAGCCATAACGACCTTGTACGTCGTATAAGCCGCCATAGCAATCGCGGTAATCAGCGTCATGTCTACGGGCTTTTCCGCACGACCATAAGCGATACGGGAACGACGAGGCAGATGTTCAGAAATAGAAGCAACGCCGCCGAAGCGACATAGACTTTCGTTTGCGCGCGCTTCGGTCCCGTTCTTCGGTCTGCGCTCTTTCTTGCCGCGATGATCATTGTACGAAGACCGACAAGCACCAAATAATATACGCAGATCGACCCGTGCCACAGCGAAGCGTGATATGCGCCCAAAAAACCGTTATAGAGCGCAAAGAGCGCCGTCACGAAGAGCGAGCCGAGGGCGGCGGTGACCGTTTTGAAATCATAATCTGTCTTCCACCGGTCAAAAAACTGCTTTACCGTGCTCATTGTTCGTCCCGTCCGTATGCAAGCGTGTGCCGCATGATGAGATCGACGATCATATCTATATCGTCCCTACAGTTGTCCTCGAGCCATTTACCGATGATCGCGACCGTACCCTGCGTATAGAACGCGAACACATATTTCTTTTCTTTTTCGTTTACGCCGAAATGCGTCAGCGCCGGCGAGAAGATCGACTGATAAAAGCTCTCGAACGTCTTTTGCGAATTGAACAGGTGATCCTTTTGATGAATGACCTTGTAAGCGCGCTTGTTTTCTTTGATAAAACCGAGGTACGGCCGCAGGTACTTTTCGCTTGTCAATACCACTTTGCTCGGGTCGTCTGCAGGGACTGAAGAAAGCGACGCTTTGAAACGGTCATTTATCATACCTATGGTTTCCTCAAGCAAATCGTTCATCGACTCATAGTGAAGATAGAACGTCGACCGGTTGACTCCCGCTTTCTGACAGACTTCCTTTACAGTGATCGCGTCGTAATCCTTTTGTTCCAGCAAAAGCAGGAGAGCCTCGTCCATAAGCGAGGCTGTGTATTGATATTTGCTTTCCTGCCTGTTCATAAGCGCTCCTT
>CACYCI010000006.1 GCA_902772845.1 uncultured Ruminococcus sp. | reverse complement strand
CGATACTCCCATACTCACCCCGTTCGAGATCGGCGCCACCGCGCGCCCGTTCAAAACGCACCACAACACGCTGGATATGGATATGTATCTGCGCATAGAGACCGAGCTGTATCTCAAGCGGCTCATAGTCGGCGGTTTCGACAAAGTCTACGAAGTCGGGCGCATATTCCGCAACGAAGGCATGGACACCAAGCACAATCCCGAATTCACGTCCATAGAGCTGTATCAGGCGTACACCGATTACAAGGGGATGATGGACCTTGTGGAAGAGCTTTACCTTATGCTCGCCGAAAAAATATGCGGCGGCAGGGTCATCACCTATCAGGGCACGCAGATCGATATGGGTCACTGGGAACGTATGACTATGGCTGAATCGGTCAAAAAATATGCCGGAGTCGATTATTACGACTGGAAATCCGACGAAGACGCCCGCGCCGCGGCAAAGGAAAAGCACGTGGAAGTCGCTCCCGACGCCACCAAAGGCACCGTGCTCGCCGAACTGTTCGACGCGTTCGTGGAAGAAAACCTCATCCAGCCTACGATAATCTACGATTATCCCGTGGAAAACAGCCCGCTCGCAAAGAAGAAGCCCTCCGACCCCGCGTTCACAGAACGCTTCGAGTACTTCATCAACGCCACCGAATACGGCAACGCTTTTTCCGAGCTCAACGATCCGGTCGACCAGAAAGAGCGTTTCGAACGCCAGGTCGCCGAAAAGAAAAAGCAGGAACCCGATACCTCCGCGCAGGTCGATTACGATTACGTCACCGCGCTCGAATACGGGCTCGCGCCCACCGGCGGACTCGGTTTCGGTATAGACCGCCTGGTCATGCTGCTCACCGACAGCGCTTCCATACGCGACGTTTTGCTGTTTCCCACTATGAAGCCCATAGACGACAAAAAGGGCGAAAAGTCCGGTGAATCCGAGACGTCCGAAAAGCCCGCCGAAACGGCTCCCGCAATCGAAGGCGCGCCGATCATTTCTGCGGAAAAACCGGATTTTTCCAACGTTCAGATCGAACCGCTGTTTGCGGATTTCGTCGATTTTGAGACCTTCTCCAAGTCCGATTTCAGAGCCGTAAAGGTGCTCGCCTGCGAAGCCGTGCCGAAGTCCAAGAAGCTTTTGAAGTTCACGCTTGACGACGGAACAGGCACGGAACGCACGATTTTAAGCGGTATTCACGCGTTTTACGAGCCGGAACAGCTCGTCGGCAAAACGCTTATCGCCATAGTCAACCTGCCGCCCCGCGCCATGATGGGCATTGAGAGCTGCGGTATGCTCCTTTCCGCCGTCCATAAAGAGGGCGACGAAGAAAAACTGACGTTGCTCCAGGTCGATCCGCACATCCCCGCAGGTGCAAAACTGTACTGATACAGTATAAAGAGGGTTTAAATAATGAAGTCCAAAGTATTCAGCCCTTATGCTTTGTTCATATTGACGATATTCGCAGATTTCCTTCCGGTTCCGTTTGCATTTCTATTTTACAGGGGAGGATGGGCCGGAGACGTTGCCATTTTCAGTTGTATCATATTGCCGATTCTATTCTTGAACTATAAAGTATCGAACAAAACGATCAAATTAGCGGTTCTTACTGTATTAACGTTGGCGGCCACACTGCTTTCGGGAAGGATCGTCACACAGCTCTACTACAAAAACGTCAGTTCGGATTACATGTCGCTTGTAGTGGGAGATATCATTACTGCGATCGGAGCGGGGCTAGTGCTGTTGATCTCGGTTGTCTCAATAATAGCTAAAGCGATCAGTGCCAGAAAAGCAGATCTTTCTGTGCAAGATTGATCTGTTGAAAAAGGCCTGTGCCTAAATCACCGACCCACCTTTCAAAGTTATAGTGGGTATAGAATCCTGCGGTATGCTCCTCTCCGCCGTCCACAAGGAGGGCGACGAAGAAAAACTGACGCTGCTCCAGGTCGACCCGCATATCCCCGCAGGAGCGAAGCTGTACTGATCCCTTGGCAAAAACGGCACGAACAACTTGAAAAAGAGGTAAACTTATGTCCGAAATATTCGAGATAGTAATGGTACTCAGCTTCGGCGTGTCCTGGCCGTTCAGCGTCGTCAGGTCTTACCGTTCAAAGAGCACAAAAGGGAAAAGCCCCGTGTTCTTGTGCTGCATTATATTCGGGTATATCGCCGGGATCGTTTCAAAGCTGCTCAACGGACCGTATATGGCGTCCTTTTCGCAAAAGTGGTACGTGCTCATATTTTACGTTATCAATCTTCTTATGGTCAGCGCCGATCTTTGCATTTATTTTGCAAACCGCCGCCGCGAACGCATAGGCGATCCTCCGGCGGAGCAGACAGCGCTTGACTGCGCGGACTGAATTTATTAAAAAATAAACTGATCATTGCCCCGGGAATGAATTTCCGGGGCATTTTTTACCAAAAACGGCGCCTTAATTCTTAATAATAGATTAAACGCTTGACTTATTGATTCTTTTATGGTAAACTCTCTTTTGATGGGGGATAACGATTTGAAAAAGATAAAGGTCTTGTTCCCGCTTGTCGAAGCCGGATTCGGCCACATTATGAGTTCCAAAGCCATAGAGCAAAAGTTCCGCGAAAAATAGGGCGACAGATGCGAAGTTGTGCTTTCGGAATTTTATACCGAGACCGGCGACAAACATCTTATCGGCTACGAGCAGATGCTTGCGCGCCAGGTACGGAGCTACAACAAATTTCCGCCCTTGGGCTTTTTTGCCACAATAACTTGCGAACTTTTCGGCTCGGTACTCTCTTCGCTGGGGTCCGTACGCCTTTTATGGCCGCTTGCATACAAACGCGGCGTCGAGCATATGCGCGAGCTTTCGCCCGACGTCGTTTTCAGCACGCACTGGGCGACCAATTATTACGCCGAACACGTCAAAGGCAACAAGCCGTTCACAGTTATGTACTGCCCGGACGCGCAGCTCAACAAGCTGTTCGAATACCATGCGGATCTCAATATGATCAGCATGCCGTACGGCTATCTCAAGGCGCTCCGCAAACGCCGTTATAGTTTCGAAAACATGAAACTCGTGCCGTTCCTCATCCGTAACGAGGCGTTCGACGTGTGCACTGACAAAGCTGCGCTCAGGCGCAAGCTCGGTCTTCCGCAGGAAAAGTTTACCGTTTTGCTTGCGGAAGGCGGCTACGGCATAGGCAAGACCGAAAAGCTCTGCCGCCGGCTCGTCAAAGAGCACGTACCGATGACGGTGATCCCGGTGTGCGGCACCAACAAAAAGCTTTATGAACGGCTCCAAAAGCTCGTTCCGTCGCCCGAAATCACGTTCGTCCCCTACGGCTTTGCCACCAATATGCTGGAGCTGCAGGCGGCGGCGGATATTTTCTGCGGCAAAAGCGGCAATATGCTCGCCGAACCCACGTT
>CACYCI010000005.1 GCA_902772845.1 uncultured Ruminococcus sp. | reverse complement strand
CTTTGATACCAGTGATGAGGTGGAATATAGAGATAATGATTTCTATGAAGACGATGGCGAAATCCTAAGGGAATATGTGGATGAGCAGAATCCAATAAACACTTACTTTCAAAAACTCTTTTCGTTGATCAGGAACAGCGAATACTGCACTATATTCACGCACGGTTCATCAACTGGTTTGCAAATGAGCGCTTATTATAATACAGTCATATTTGACGTTAATATGATCAATAGTTTGCATAAGGGCTATTTCAATCCCACTACGCTCGTTTTCCTTAAAGCGTGTTCAACAAATGCATCTGCGCCGGGCACTACGCCAAACGGTGCTCCTCAAATCAATCTTGCTAACGCTTTGCTAAATAAAGGCGTAGGCATAGTAGTTGCTTTTACGGATAAGGTATTTATCGATGATGCAACATTGTTTGAAGCGGCTTTTTATTCTGAATTAAATGGGTCGGCTGACATAGAGACAGCATTTAACGCGGCAATCTACGATGTGCAAATGGAACATGGTCTTCATATGGAGGGGCTTGTAACATTGCTTCCGGATCCAAACAATTAAAAAGGTGGCTAAAATGAAAAAACTGTTAGTATTGGTTTTGTGTATTTTGTTTGTTTCACTGTCTTTCGGCTGCGGAAAAGACGAACAAGCGGATAATATCGGCAAAGCGTTTTTTGTGGGGGTGGTACATGGCCCGGATACGCCGGAAAGCTTTATAGACGAAAGCAAAATCGGAAGTACCAGATCCGAACCGAGTATCTGCGATAACACGTTAGAATATGTAAAGAGTTTTCGCTTGGGTCCTTACCGGACGGATCAGTATGCCACAGAAGATAGGTTGGTGTTCTGCCAGTATAATAACGGATCCATGTCTGCTTTCGTTTATTACATACCGCCCCCTTACCCGAAGAGTTATGAGGTGAAAACCGAGCGGATAACAATAGAAGAGGCTTTGGATATTGTGAAAGCCGCCTGGGAAGATGTTTTAGCGTCAAAAGGGTATGTTTATTGCCCGGATGACACTCATAGTACCGCAGGCAGATATTATTTCTCCTTCAAACAGTTTTATAACGGCATCCTCTTAGACACGTGCACAATTGATACTGATTATTGCGGAAACATTTTTTCTTTCTTCAGCACCCCTTACGGGTTTGATATGGAATCTTTTGATATCCCTGTCAATCTTGAAGAAACGCTTGTGGAAGCGGGGAAAAAACTCATTGAAACAAACGCTGATTTTCAAAACCGAGATGCGGCGCAGGGTATTGCAGGTTATGAAAACTTGACAGTGAAAGACATGAGATTCGGTTATTATACCCAGATGAACAGTCATGCGATATTCTATAGATTGCAATTCGACCCGACTTTTTCCGACGGCAGATCGCAGGAATATGGCTGGACAACGCCGATAATAGCTTATATCGTCGGAGAAAAATAGCATTATATAACTGCAATAGATATTACGTTTATCCCCTACGGCGAAAAATGCGACAAGTATCCGTATAATTCTTTGATAGCCAATGCGTACGTCCCCGGTTTCGACGGATGATCCGCCCGATCTCTTTAACGGCGAATAAGTTCCGCAACAACAAAAACCACCCCCGCGGGCGGAATACTTTTCCGCCCGCGGGGGATCTTTTTGCAAACGTGTTCTATTAATTATTCCGTGAACAGCGGCGTGGAATAATATCTGTCGCCGCTGTCGGGCAACAGAGCCACGATGGTCTTGCCTTCGTTTTGCGGCAGCTTTGCAAGCTCTATGGCGGCGTGCAGCGCCGCGCCGGACGATATGCCCACGGATATCCCTTCCCTGCGCGCGAGCAGCTTTGCCGCGGCGAACGCGTCTTCGTTGGTCACGCGCACGACCGAATCGTAGACCGAGGTGTTGAGCACCGCCGGCACGAAGCCCGCGCCTATGCCCTGGATCTTATGCGGGCCGCTTTTGCCTTCCGAAAGGACCGGCGAAGAATCCGGTTCCACGGCGTAGACCTTTACGTTGGGGTCTTGCTCCTTTAAGTATTCGCCAACGCCCGTGACAGTGCCGCCCGTACCCACGCCCGCCACGAATATATCGACCTTGCCTTCGGTATCGCGCCAGATCTCCGGGCCGGTGGTCGCCTTATGGGCAGCCGGGTTGGCGGGGTTGACGAACTGCCCCGGTATAAAGCTGTCCGGGATCTCTGCCGCCAGCTCTTCGGCTTTTGCTATGGCGCCTTTCATGCCCTTGGCGCCTTCGGTGAGCACTATTTCGGCGCCGTACGCCTTTAATATGTTGCGGCGTTCCACGCTCATAGTATCCGGCATGGTGAGTATTATGCGGTATCCCTTTGCGGCGGCTATGGAAGCCAGCCCTATCCCGGTGTTGCCGGAGGTGGGCTCGATTATTACGCTTCCTTCTTTGAGCAGTCCTTTTTGTTCGGCGTCTTCTATCATCGCCTTGGCGATCCTGTCCTTTACGGACCCCGCCGGGTTGAAATATTCAAGCTTTACCAGCAGCGTCGCTTTCAGCGAAAGCGCTTTTTCAAGATTGACCGCTTCCACGAGCGGGGTGTTGCCTATGAGTCCGAGCGTGCCTTTGTAGATGTTAGCCATTCTGCGTATCTCCTTTATATATGTCAGGTTCTAATTCTTGGATTCGGGATGTCTGGAATAATAATCGTCGAGCGCGTTTTTGATCGCTTCTTCCGCAAGCACCGAACAGTGGATCTTGTGTGCGGGAAGTCCGTCCAGCGCCTCCACTACCGCTTTATTGGTGAGTTCCAGCGCCTGAGACACGGGCTTGCCCTTGATAAGCTCGGTCGCCATTGAGCTTGACGCGATGGCGCTTCCGCAGCCGAACGTTTCGAATTTTGCGTCCGTGATGATGCCGTCTTGGATCTTGAGATACATTTTCATTATATCGCCGCACTTGGCGTTGCCGACTTCCCCCACTCCGTCTGCGTCTTCTATAACGCCCACGTTGCGCGGGTTGCGGAAATGATCCATGACTTTTTCGCTGTATAATGCCATATGTTTTTTACCTCACAGAATGAATTCGCTTTTGCCCGCGCAGAGATCGCGCCAAACGGGAGAAAAACCGCGCAGATACGCGACGACCTCCGTCACGGACGATATTATGTATTCGACCTGTTCTTCAGTTGCGTCTTCGCCGAGCGATATCCTGAGCGAACCGTGCGCCACGGCGTGCGGTCTGCCTATTGCAAGCAGAACGTGGCTTGGGTCGAGCGAGCCGGACGTGCACGCCGAGCCGGAAGAGGCGCTTATGCCTTTGTCGTCGAGCAGAAGCAGCAGAGATTCGCCCTCTATGCCTTCAAAACAAAAGTTCACGTTTGAAGGCAGGCGTTTTTCGGCGTCGCCGTTTAGCGCCGAATGCGGTATGCTCGAAAGTCCTTTTATGAGCTTGCGGCGCAAGCACGCCAGCTTGCGCGAATTCTCTTCGAGCGACGCTGCGCTTTCTTCCAGCGCCGCTGCCATTGCGCATATGCCCGCGACGTTTTCGGTGCCGGCGCGCAAACCGCGTTCCTGCGCGCCGCCTTCTATAAGCGGAGTGAGCTTTATTCCGCGCGCGGCATAAAGGAAACCGACACCCTTTGGACCGTGGAATTTGTGAGCCGACGCCGAAAGCATGCTTATTTTTTGCGCGGTGACGTCCACGGGCAAATGCCCGACCGCCTGGACCGCGTCTGTATGGAACAGGACTTTACGTTCGGCGCAGACCGCGCCGATCTCCGCGACCGGCTGAACGGTGCCTATTTCGTTATTGGCGAACATCACGGTGACCAGGCAGGTATCCGGACGGATAGCTGCCGCCACAGACGCCGCGCTTACTATGCCGTCTGTGCCAACGGGAAGATACGTCACGTCGAAGCCCTGCTTCTGCAGCTTTTTGAGCGTGTGGAGCACGGCGTGGTGTTCTATCGGGCTTGTTATAATATGGGTCTTCCCCGCCCGTTTGCCCAGCTCTGCGGCGGAAATTATCGCCTGATTATCGGATTCCGATCCGCCCGACGTAAAAATGATACATCGCGGGTCGGCGTTTATGCACGCGGCGATACGTTCGCGCGCGGAATCGAGCGCTTCACGCGCGCGCTGGCCGGCGGAATAAAGACTTGAAGGATTGCCGAATTCGTCGCGAAGGTACAAATTCATGGCGTCTATAGCCGCGGCGCTCATGGCGGTTGTGGCAGCGTTATCTGCGTAAATGTTCATAAGTGAGTCTCCGGTAGTATTTTGCTTTACGTTATTGTAGCACTATTTGCCTACTGTGTCAATAGGTAAATAAAAAATAAAGATGTGCATTTTGACGAAAATACGCGTTTTGTATTGATTTACCTATTCACCTTGTGGTATAATAGGTAAAAATAAAACGTACAGGAGCCGGTCATGATATCGACAAAAGGCAGATACGCGCTGCGCGTGATGATAGATCTGGCGGAACACGAGCCCTGCGGTTACGTTCCGCTTAAAGAAATAGCCGAACGGCAGGAGATATCTAAAAAATATCTTGAAATCATAGTTAAAGACCTTGTTAAAGGCGGGCTTATCCGCGGATCGAGCGGAAAAGGCGGCGGGTATTCGCTTTGCCGCGGCGCCGGCGAATATTCGGTGGGCGAGATCCTGGAGCTGACCGAAGGTCCGCTTACTCAGGTGGCTTGCCTTGCAGCCGGCGCGGAAAAATGTCCGCGGGCCGGAAAATGCAAAACGCTTCCGCTTTGGGCAGAATATGACGCCATGGTGCATGACTTTTTCTATGGAAAAAAACTTACCGACCTGGTATGACCGGGTCGGCATTTTTTTATCGGTTGAGCAGATACACGCCCATATTCAGATATCCGGCGAACAGCAGCCACGCGATATACGGCACAAGCAGCCATCCCGCGGCGCGGCGTGTCCGGAAAAACAGCACGGCGGTGCGGAGTACGGCGCCGAAAAGCAGCACGAGCCATATAAAGGCGGCGAGCGTGTTTCCCACGCCAAAGAAGATGATGCTCCAGAAAAAGTTCATGAAGAGCTGTACTCCGTATGCAAAAAGCGGTTCGCTGCTCGCACGCGGCGATACCCACACGAGGTAGCACGCCACGCCCATAAGCGCGTACAGTATCCCCCACGCGACCGGAAAAAGCCATGCCGGCGGCGAAAGCGGCGGCTGCTTAAGTTCGCCGAAGCTCTTCATTCCGTCCATAGTGAGCAGCGACGCCAGACCGCCGACCGCAAGCGGCAAAGCTACGCTTACAATAAGTTTTTTCCATTGTATCTTCATTTATATCACCGCTGATATTATACGTACGTAATTCGCGGTTTATTCTCGCGGGAACGCGATTTTTCGCAAAAAAAGGCCCGAAACGGCGTTCGGGCTTTTTTATTATTTTAAGTTACGGCGAAGTTGACCATGCGCCGTCGGAATAAGTCATATGCCACGATCCCTGCACGGCATCCGAAGGCGCCGCCTGGATCGCTTCCGCAAAGACGTTCACCTGAAGACGGTACTGCGGATCCGATGCGACCGGGGCTCCCAGGTTTTCGACAACGGAAGCGATAAGATCTTCCGTGGTCTCGCCGGGCTGGACGATGCCGTTATAGTACCAATACCCTTCGGTCAACGTAGCCGCTCCGGAGCCGTTAGTCCAGTTGAGCGGCGAAGCGAGCGTTGCCGTGTAGCGGTAGTTCGTATCGGGATTGTAGGCGACGTATCCGTCGGAGTCGACCCAGTTTATGACCACCTTTACGCGGATCAAAGCCGGGATATCGCCGGTATTGCGCACCTTGACGTCGCTTTTGGTGCTGCCGTCAAAGGTCTCGACCACGCTGCAAGTGACGTGCGCGGGTTCAAGCGTGTTGTTCACGACAGACGTCGTATCTTTGAGCGCGGCGTAGACGACGCCGGCCGCAAGCGCCGCGACAGCTATAGCCGCGACAATGATCGCGACGATCAAATGTGTTCTGCGCGTTTTCATATCCGCACTCCTTTCTATGCAAACAGTTGCTCAGCTCACGGTGAAACGGAGCCGAAAAGGTTTGTTTTGCCGGCGTATCCGTTGAGCCAGTCGTTCAAAGTCTTTTCGCCGTAAAACTCGACTTCGGTATAGCCGACCATGGCGCCCGCGGGGCGGGTATCGTCTGCTCGGTAAACTCTGACGTTCTTGGACCCTTCGCAGGCGTAACGCCAGCTCCAGTCGCCCTTTTCGACCACTGTGTACTGGCCGTATTCCACGCCCTTGACCGTGACGCTGTCGGACCCTGCCGGGATGCAAACGCTGAGGATATTGCCGTGCGGGGTAACGATCTCGTACCAGAAATCCTGATCCGCGGCTCCGTCGGTGCGTATGATCTTTAACATATTGTCGGCGCGGTCGCGGTAGATAGCATAAACGACGGGTTCGTTTACGAACGGCGTGTACGTGATCCCGTCGGCGCTGTATTTTACAACGCCGTCTTCCACCTTGAGGCGGAGCGTTCGGTTTTCGGATACGAATTCGAGCTGCGCAGTGCTTGTCGCACCCGCGTCGCCTACGCCCAGCTTGATATAATCGAGCGACATGGCGGTGGTGCCGTCGAGAGAAGGCGGTACGCGGTAACCGGCGCCTGCCTGGCTGAACGGGAAATCCGCCGCCGTGACGTTGAGCCGATTGTTCTGCTCTACAATCGTATCGTTCATCGTAATGGAAAGCCCGTTATATCTTACGGGGTTGATCATGCTGAGCGCGCCGTTACCCTCTTCGCGGACGTACACGATGCGCGGCTTCAGATAATAAACGTAGTAGATCTCGTAGTGATCGGTATCGAGCGATTCGGTGCCGTTGATAAACGTGTCGGCATAGTTCCTGCCGGAAAGCACGGAATACTGTACCGTTTCCGCGGCGTCGGCGGAAGTGACCGCCGTACCTGTGCGCGTGCCGTATACTATACCCACAAAGCCGTATTTTTCGGCGTTGCCGGTAAACGGATCTATGGGCGCGCCTTCGGCAAGCGAAACGGAAGCGCCGTACGCCAGTTCGAGCGTATAGTCGGCGGGTTCGCTGCTTCTGAGCTCGTCGTCTTTAAGGACCAGGTTTCCGCCGACGACCTGCGCCACGTGTACTTCCACGGTCACGGGAGTGCGCGTGTTGGTAAATGTGACTTCACGGTTGGTGCTGTCTGCGTCCGTAGTGTAAGTGTACACGAACGGCGTTGCAGGAGTTCCGTCGTTTTCCGTGATAAAGCCGGCTTTCGGCGACTGAGTAACGGTCACGGTCTGGGTGGTCGCGGAGAAAACCAGATCGCGGTAATACCTGTCGCCACTTTGATGATACTGGTTGTTCGGCGTATTTGTTTCTTCGTAAAGCAACGTTATGGGCCGCGATTCGCCGCTCTTCAGCTGGAACGTCGACGTTGAGACCTGACTTGAAGTTCCGGTAACGACATTCGACGGCGTTCCGCGTTCGACAAGCGTATAGGTGTAATTTCCATAGCTTCCGGAGCGCGTATACCAGTCTCTGCGGGTAAAAGTGACGTTGGTTTCGGTTATTTCTACAGTATAGTCAAACAGTTCGTTCAAGTCGGCGTATTTGCCGTGAGTGATCTCGTTCACGGTGACGACGACCGGCTTTGCCGTAGTGGTGTAATAGATGACGTAAAGATCGATCTCACGTCCGCAGTCCGCCCATTCGGCGCCGCCGTTTACGGAATACCTGAAACCGTTCCAGGCGTTCTTTACGGAAAGCGCGGGACGGCTGGCTGCGCCGTCGCTGTCCGACGCGGCGGTGATGACGCGCAGCTGCGATGCGTTGGACGCGTTCTGCGCGCCCACGCCGTAGGCGTAGAATTTATAGCTGTCGTTGTTCGCCCAATACATTGCGTGATCAACGTTTCCGTTCGCGTTCACGGCGTAAGTGCCGAGCGTAGCCGTAGTGGGATACCCCGTACGGTTCATTGTCGCGTCGGAAAGCGTGCCGTCCTGATTCATCACCTTGTAACGGATGTTGACTGTGACCGGATCGTTGAAATACACGAACCAGATCTGGTCGGTCTCGCCGAGACGGCCTTCGGTACCGTCTGCGTATTTGACCCATACGGTGCGCGCGGCGCTGTTGTAATAGATCTCGGTGACCGCTCTGGTATCGGAAACTCCGTCGAGCGTGGGGCTTACGCAAGTGAACGCGTAGCTGTACGGAGGCGTTGTCGGCACCTGCGTGAACGACGCGGCCGTTGCTTGATCCAGCGTTATATGCGCGTCGCTGATGATCTCAATGTGATCGGGATCGTTTCTGAGCCATTGAGCGTCCTTGTTCACGAATGTTTGATCAGAAGCGTCGACGGCGTGAACGGGGATCTCGATCGGCAGGCGCCAGTAGCCGAATATTGTGGTCTCGCCGGTGATGGCCGCCGAAAAATCGTATTCGACGGGATCGAGCGAGTTCTTTTCGAGCGTCCAGAACTGGAACGTTTCGGTAGGATCGGAAGAAGCAGGCGAAAGCGCGCTTGCGGGTTCAGCCACCGGTCTGCCTATAACGGCGCGGGCGTAATACTGTTCGCGTTCGGCGTCCCAGGTATAGCCGGCATCTTCCCATGCGGCGGTGGGCCAGCTTGCGTTTTCGTTGTTTTTATCGAAATAGACCTTGACGCCCCATTCGGCATAAAGGCGGACGGGCTCGGCGGTGTCAACGTAGTAACTTCCGCCAAGATCGAAATGCTCGCCCGAAGCGTCCGGCGCGGTGTTCCAGCCGCAGATAACGGCGTTATCGCGTACGAAGCCGGAACCGTCGGAAAGAACGACGCCGGAGTTGTTTACAAGGTTCATTATCGTCGCCGTGCCGGAAGCGGAACTGTATTCGGGCGCGGGCGCGGAAGGATCGGTCGGCCCGCCGTAATCGACGTTTTCGGCGTCGACCGCGCCGCCGTTGGCGTCATAGACGATCTTTGCGGTGTCGATATAGGTGTAAACGGCGTCCATAACAAGATATTTGCGTTCAACGCCGTCAACTTCCTGAGTTATGGCAAAGCGCGAAAGGAATTCGAACGTCTGGCCGGGGTGATACAGGGTGTTGCTGCTGTCGCCGCGGATCTTCCAGCCGATAAAGTTGCGGTGCGCGCTGTCGTTGGCTCTGGCCGTGCGGGTGACTATGAGCTCGGAGCGATCCATAAAATCGGCGTCGTCGAGCACTTTGAAGGTGTCTTCGTTGCTGTCGTTGCCGTCGAGCGTGCCGTATTCGCCCGGCTCGTAGCGGATATAATATGTGCCGACCTGTTTCCAATGGAGCCGCAGCGTCATGCTGTGGTCGATACGGGTCGAAAAGTTATACAGCGTTTCGGTGCCGTCGGGATGGACTTCGTACCAGCCGGAGTAGCGGTAGGCGTCGCGCTGTTGTTCGTATTTGACGCTGAGGTCGACTATCGCCGGGTCTTCTATGTTCTGCGTATAGTAAGTGGTACGCGGACGCATATTGTCTTCGGCGGGATCCCATTCGTCGGTAAGGCCGTAATAATCCCTGTCCATTACGGCGTAATACCACGTGCCGTCAAGCGATTCCAGGAAGTCGCGCCGCGTTCCGGTATATTCTATAACGGATTCGGTCGTGGCGTATTCTTTCCAGAACCATGTGGAATAAGTTTCGTTCACATTGAGCGCGCCGCCGTTGGGGTCGATCTTAACGACGTACCACACGGTCTCCCACCCGGCGTAAGCACTCATATTGGCATCCGGCATGGTCTTTGTAAAATCAAATGATGTCGTGCAGGACTTATCGTAATACCAACCGCTGAAATCGTAGCCGTCACGGCTGGAAACCGGAGCTGCAGTCGGTACGGAACCGGCCAAAGGCGCGCCATATTTAACATTTACGGTAGCTATCACGTGCTGATCGTAACTGTCAAAAAACGTCAGCTGTCTCACGTTACGTTCGTGATAGACGTATAATGTGCTGCTGCTGGAACCGGTTGATTCGCCGGCGGTCGCATATGTCGAAGGATTTGAGGCAAACGTGCCGAAACGGTAGCCGATAACATGATAACCGGCAAACTTATCGGTCAGGTTGAAGTTGGCGTTGCCGGTGGCATAGGTAGTATAGGCATTATCCAAACTGTAATTCCCGTCAAGATCTTCCATGACGTGGATTATTTGCCGTGTGCCGGCTTCCTTGCTACTATAGAAATTGACGGTATAAGAGTGAGTCTCGTTATCGTGCGACATATTAGGGTGCCCGGTGATCGAGTTGAACGCCTCGAGATACGTCATACCGGTGCCAGAGGCACTGCTGCCGCTATAATCCTCTCGCCAATAATGCTGTCCCGGCCATTCGTACCCGTACTTTGATATAAATTGGCCGTAAAGGCCGGTCATGACCTGAACAGGATTCCAAGATTCGTAATAAGACCGTGTATACCGTGTGCCAGTATAGGGATTTGAATAACTGTACCCGCCCCAACCGCTTCCGGTGCGTGTTCTGTACCAGGTGCCATTGTTATTATAAATCCGCAAATAACTCCCATCGTAATAACCGTAGTACTGAGTAGTGCCGTTGTTATCTGTTGTGGGAGTGTATGCATAATCGTAACGGTTGAACGCATAGTTGACGGTCTCGCGGCCGTAATAGACATTTAGCAAAGTGGTGCCGTTGCCGCTGACTGTCGTATCAGGGTCGCACCGGTCGTAATAGAAACCATTATAATCGCCGCCGCTTCTCTGCTTATAGGTGTTCGCGACAGTCGCGACAGCTTCAGACGTGGAGTTGACAGTTATGCTTTCCGCAAAATCATACGTCTTTACGGGGTAAGGATAATCCGTTATTTTAGTAGGACATTCGCCGGCGGAAGATCCGGGGTTGTCTGCCAGCCATTGAGAGAGCACAGAGTCATACCACGCCTGACGTTGTTCCGCTGTATGCGTAGTGTCCTTATCGTCTTCAACTGACTGACGCCATATGACTATGGTGTATGTCGCAGGCGCCGGAGTCCAATGGCCGTAAACAGTTACGTTTTTGGTGAGCTTGAGCTCGCCGCCTTCTATTGCAAGCCCGCTTTCGGCGGGGAAAGAAGCCGAAGTATTGAGATTGCCGGAAGCGTCGGTGACGCGCACGCCGCCTTCTTCCGCGGTGTACCAGCCGGCAAACGTATAGCCCCTGCGTGCGGGGACGTATGCGCGCAGGTCGGGGATGGTAACGTCGCTGTAACGGAATTCGGGCGCGAAATACGTGGCGCCGGAACCGGCGGGCGCCGAGCTGAACGAGATCCAGTGGATGCTGGTGAAAACGGGGTAAACTTCCAAACTATTGCCGAGCTCCACCCGGACGTATTCGGAAAGCACGTCGGCGTCTTCGGGTATGGTGTGGTCTGCGCCGACATTATCTTTGGTAGTCCAGCCGCGGAACGCCATTGCGGGGGGAGGAGGCGTGGTGCCGGGCTCAAGATCCTGCTGGTTGGGGTCGTCGTACGAAACGGTAACGTCGCCGATGCGTATGGTCGCGCCGTTTGCGCCGTCTGCGATCTCGCCGCGGCGAGTGCCGGTGATAGGCCATGATTCGGTGGAGCCGTTGTACTGTTCGTGGAATATGACGTAAGCAAACGTTGCAAAACGCGCGTAAAGCTTATATTCAGTGCCGGTAGCCTGGGGGATGTTATTGAAATCGAACGGCTCGGAGCTGAGCGTGACGCCGGTGGTGACGCCGCCGGACGTGCTGCCGCCCGTGCCTATATACCACGCGTCAAACGTGGAATTCGTACTGCTTTCTATTGAAGGAAGGCGCGGGACCACGAGCGGTTCGCCGGATTTGATGATCTGCGTGTACGTGGTGAGCCCCTCGCTGCCCAAATACAGAGTGTATTCGCGGT
This sequence comes from uncultured Ruminococcus sp., assembly GCA_902772845.1. Classification (GTDB taxonomy): domain Bacteria; phylum Bacillota; class Clostridia; order Oscillospirales; family CAG-382; genus UBA1206. The sequence goes on along the minus strand of CACYCI010000005.1, from coordinate 5,556 downwards.
AAGAGGTCTGCTCGGCGGATTCCGGGACGTAGAATTTATAGGTATCGAGATATTCGCCTTCGCCCAGCGCGAAGACCGAAAAACTTTCGGTGACGTAGCTGACGGAGCCGCCGTCGGTCTCGCTTTCCAGCAGTTGGGGAGTGTCGCCGAAATGTACGACGCTGAGCGCGCCGGAGCCGGAAGCGCGGTCCGAAAGCGTTACGCTGACCTTTACCGGCATAGACGGTTTGTAATGTTCGTAACTGCGGGCGCCGATAATGCTTATATCGAACAGGCGCATATATTCCATGCTTTCGGCGTCGTAGCCCATCTTTTCCGCCGCCGCGGCGTAATAACCCGCATATCCGGCGTCGCCTTCGAGCAGTTCTTTAACAGAAAGATACGCATCCGAAGGTATATTGGCGCGCACGTCGTAAGTGACGGTGACGTTATAGGTGTTGCCGTCGGAAGCTTCGATAGTCGTAACGAGTTCGGTTTCGGTTATGACGAACACCGAAAAAGAGGACGCGACAAAAGACACGGCGTGCTCGCCTGCTCTTTGCAGCGTGCCGTCTTCGGTGGTAAAATACTCAACAAATACGGCGCCCTTATGCCCGGTCGCTTCGTAAGCCGCAAGCGCCGCATCAGGGAACGCCTTTACGAACTCGGCGGAAGTGATCTCCGCCGCTTTGCCGGCGGCAAAAGCTTTTTCTATGACGTCTGCGTCGTCGAGTATATGGATGACGCGCAGACCGACGCCCGCGGGTATGTTTTCGTCGTTGACCGTGACGGTGACGGGGGTCTCGGGATGGACCTCCGCGCCGCGTTCTCTGACGCTGATCTCATAATAGATCGAAGAGCCGAGCGGGAGCTCGTCTTCCGCAGTGTCGGTGTCGGCGGAGCCGTTTTCGGCAGAGGGGAGCGCGGCAGCCGCGCGTGAACCGCCGGAAGACATTCCGCGGAAATTCCACGGCCAGAACGGCCACCAGGGGTCGGGATCGCCGGCGTGTTCGACGAACGGATCTTCTATTACCTCGGCGCTGAGCGACGCCCTGCGCGAAAAATCGCCGGTGACGGTCACGCCGCCGTTTGTGAGCGTGCGGGAAGTTTTGTCCGCCGAAAACGTGACGACGGGCATACATTCAAAAACGAAAATCAGGCACAAAAAGAGCGCTGCAAGTTTGAATGACTTATTCGATCTCAATTTTTTTGCGCCTCCTTTCGGTGTGATAAAATTCAATGGCGCTTGTATCAGATCTGTATGATCTTTTACGGCGTTACCGCCGCGAATTTTCCGTTGAACGCCGCCGCGGCGGTGGTCTCGGTATCTGTGGGCTGAACGAGGAAGCCGCAGAAACGCAGCGCTTCCGTTCCGCCGGTCACGGGCGTGCTGCCGAGCGTGAACGAATTGCCGGCGAGTATGGGGATGCGGTCGAGCCCGGCGCTGGTATCATCTATAAGGCCGCCGGTATAGGCGTAGACCGCGCCTCCGTGAGGACCCGTGACGCCCAGCGAAGTCCAGTACGCGCTGTCGACCGTATAGTCGAAGCCGATATCCTGCTCTATGACTTCAAGGTACAGATACGCCGACACAGGGGTCTTGCCGACAATGGAAATATACGGATCCTTTGGGATGGTAAGCCCGGGGATGAGCTTATACGTGTTGGAAGTGACTTCGGCGGCGCCGAGCGTGTAGCTGCCGTCCGTCTGCTGCACGGCTTCGTGCTCCAGCAGTTTGAACGACGTTGCGAGCTGCGAACCTATATAAAGATCGCCTTGCGTGACTTTGCCGGAAATATATTTGCCTACCGCGACGCGCCCCGTAAGCCCGACGGCGCACAAAAGCAGCGCGGCCGCAAGCAGAAGCTTTGCGTTTTTGGGCATGGCAGCCAGGTATTTTTTAACTGCGGAAAAAGCTTTTTTCATGTTCGCCCTCCTCAGTCTATCTGCACGGCGGTCACGGTGACCGTATACGGCAGATCCAGCGAAACGCCGCTGATAATATCGTTATCGTAATCTTCGCCTGCGCCGCCGGAAGAAAACAGCGACGCCGGAACGGTGAACGTAAGGTCGAGCGTGCGAGTCTGAGCGGTGACGCCGTCGGACGCGGGCAGCACCGCCGCGGACGGGAACGAAAGCCGCGTGGTGAAAGCGGCGCCTTCGGAAGGCGCGGCGCCGTCGAGGCGGGGCGATTCGATCATGCCCGCCACGCTTTGGCCGAATTCTATCACCACGTCGTAACGCGCGGCTGTTTCGGAAAGATTGACGAACGTAACGGGACACGTCACGCTGCGGTGAGATTCGTCCGCCACGTCTATGCGGGCGCCGACGGTGGAATCCACAGTCCATTCCGCCACACGCGCCGCGGAATCGCCGCTGCCGCCGGAACGGTATCTGGCGAAAAAGCCCGAAGCAAAAACAGAAGAGAAGACCGCCAGAACGAGTATGACGAGCGCGACGTCGATAAAGACGCCGTTGTTCCTGGTTTTTTTGTTCACGGGTGTTCTCTCCTTTCTGTAATGAATTTTGGCGTCAGCGCGCGAAACAGCGCAAACCGACTTTTTACCTAATAATGATACGGACGCACGTTATACGGACGCACGTTTTCGCCGTATGCCGCCGACTCTGCGGAACGCTTCCCCGGAGACGCCGGTATAAGGCGAAAGTGCCTTTCGCCCGCCCGGCCACGTCGGCGGGCGAAAGGTATGTGTTTATTCTGATATTGCGCCTGTGATCAGTTGATCTGGGTAACGGTAACGGTGAGTTCGATGCCGATGACTGCGGCAGTGCCGTTAGCGGCTGCATTGCCGAGAGCGGTATCTTTAACGTCGTTGGCTGCTTTTGCGTCTGCGTCAGCGCCGGTCTCGAAAGGCCAAGCCCAGGAAAGAGCCACGGGATTAGCTACGCCGGAAAGATCCGCATTGGGGGGATAAATGGAAGTGGTCGCTTCGATAGCGTTTTTAAGAGCTGCGGCAAGATCGGCAACGTTTGCGGATTTGTTGGCCGCATCGGTGTCCTCGGTGCCGTAAGTAGCGCCGTTCAGAGTGAAAACGATCGGGCAATATTCGGTGCTGCCGTCGGTCGTCCAGCCGGCAAGATTCACGTTGGCGGCGTAGGTGACTTTAACAGCGACTTCGGGGGTGCCGGTAAGGGTAACGGCAGCGACGTCGTGGGTGGTGCCGGGAGCGACGAGCTTGTCGCCGTTAGAAGTCTCAACGGTGTTGACGAGACCTTCAACGGTAACGGTATTATCGTCTTTTGCATAAGCGGTAGCAAAAGCAGCGCCGTCTGCGGTGACGGTAACGCCGAATTTAGCGACGCGAGCGGTGTCGTTTGCGCCGCCGCTGGTGACGTATTTTGCGAAAGTGCCGCTTACGAAGCAGCTGGTGATCAGCGTGAGAGCTACCATAAGAATAGCAACCCTCATGGTCCAATTCTTTTTCATGAATTGTTTTCCTCCTAAAAAATAGATTGTTGGGGCTTTACTGCCCTGAATGGGATTACGGGACATTACGCTGCCCCAACGTTTTTGCTGTGAGGTTCGCCTCACTCTATATCACTGCTGCGTCACCGTGGCATTTGGCGCAACAAGAAATATATACTTTTTTTATTCGCGCGGAGAGCTGTCTTCACCGGAGTCGGTTTGACCGGAGCCGCTCTGTTTTGCGGCGCGTTCGGATTCCAGAGCGCGCAGCCGGGCGAGCTCCTGTTCGAGCGCTTCTACTTTGGAATCGCCTTTCTTTGCCAGGCGGTGTCTGCGGACGATATCGTAAATAATGACCGCGAGCGCGGGGACGCCTATGAATATGAGCATGCCCCACGGCTGTTGCAGAAAATACACGAACGCGCCCAGCTTTGCTATGCGGGACGAATACACGCCCACGACGTTTTCGGGAAGCACAAGTTCGCCGTCCGCGGTGTTGTTGGCGTCGCCCTTGGTGCGGTACGCCTTTTTGCCGTCTTTTTCGGTTATCTCTATAATGCGGTGGGTGATGGCGGCGCCGGTGCGTTCGCCGTTTCGGGTCTCCATGAACGTGATAACCTGCCCCACGCCGAGGTTTGCGGTATCCGCGTTTTTGACAAATATAAGGTCGTCCACTTCTATATGATCCGCGGCGGGACGCGTAGAAGTGATGACCGCGCCGGAATCGCCGAACGATATGGATTCCACGACGTTATATACGGTATAGTCGCCGCTTTGAGTGTTGAAACCGTCGCCGGGCTTGAGCGCGAGTATCTGATCTGTGGTAAGGTCCGCGATATCGTCGGCATATACCGTATGCGGGACGTCGCTGCTCATGGAGCCGGATTTGACGACAAGCGGAGTTATGCCAAAGACCGAAGGCGGCATATCGGGGTTTATAAGCCCTTTAACAATGACGACGATATTGAACAGAAGGAGCAAGCCGAAGATCACGCATAAGACGGCGCCTATGACCGTGACCGCCGTATTCAGCGCTTTGCCGTTTTTTGCCATGGCGCTTTCTTGCCTCCCTTTGCGCTTCCGCCTCTTGGCCCAATGCCTTGCTCTATAACCGCGGAAAATCGGCGGAAACCGTCCACCACGGCATATATTTAGTTTAATATATCATAACGGGGATAATTTGTCAAGTGATTTTTTCGCGGAAAAACATGGTAAAACCTTACGTTATTTTGAATATCGTTCCGATTCAACGCGGAACTTTGCGTGCGGTCCCGGCCTTTGGCGATTTAAATAACGGCCTCATCAGTTTAAAGAGCTTTTTCCGGCACGGCGGATATCCGTTAATGCCGGAGTATGATCGTTTTGCGCCGTTCTTCAACTTGACTGTCAGTTCCCATTCTTCGCCGTCGAGTACGCCGTGATCGTCAAAGGTGCGCTCACGATCGTTCAGGCGCAGCCCGTTGAACAGCGCACCGACCAGCGCGTCCCACTTCTTTTTGCTTATATCGTATTCGGTCTCATACGGGAGACCGTCTGCTGCGGAAAGCAAAAACGTTTTAATTCCAAAATAATAAAAGCGCAACGCCACACAATAAAAACAAGGCGGGAACGCCGTATGCGTCCGATCTTTTGACAAGATTCCACCGAATATCATTTGGCGTCATGGGTTGATGACAGGCGTTCTGGTAAGAACAGAAAATATGCTTCCACCTAAATATATAACCGAGAAAAGTCCAAACCGCGTATAAAATCAAACCCACGCTCAACACATGTTTGCTTTTGGCGATACAACGTATAAGGATCAGCAAGGCCAACCACCCGTAGCGGTGAAAATAAGCCAACAGGGTCACGGGGGTGACGGGCTGTTTTTTGCTTTTCTTTTTTGTGCCTTTCCCTTTTGACATTTGTTCTCCCCCAAAAAAGTCACGCTTTGTCAGGACGTGATTTTACAGTTTCACAATTTCCCGCTTATTGATTTGTACTTTGATAACCCCTTTTCTGTCTGTGGGGTACGAAATACGAAAAAGATGGATTTGCGTTTTTGATAGATGGATTCGAACTCTCGGAACGTTCCAACTGTCTTACCATAATAAGTTTATTACATAGTGAACATTTTCATCAATTGAACGTGTGCCGTCAATCTTGATCACGGG
>CACYCI010000004.1 GCA_902772845.1 uncultured Ruminococcus sp. | reverse complement strand
CGACGCGGTAAACAATTCCCACTACTGTGAGATCTGGCTGCCCGTCAGCAGGGAGTAGTAGGTGTAGTTATTTCGTCCGTACTTGCAACGGCGAGCATCGGATTTTGCCCCACAAAATCCAAGAGATAAAATCGGCGTGACCGTAATGGTCACGCCGATTTCATATTCTTTTGAGCCGGTAATAGCTGCCTCAAAGCAACTTCCTTGCGAAGTGCGCTCCGAAAAGCGTTTTGCTTTTCGGGCGGCGGATTTTTACGTCGGTACCCCCATTTTGCGCTTTGCGTCGGCGACCGTGTTTTCGTCCGGTATCCATTCCTTTACTCCGTTATCCGGCAAGCCGCAGAATTCGGCCTTTACGCCGGAATAGGCGTGGTAAGGCAAAACGTCTATTCCTGCGCAGTTTTTCAGCTCCGACGCCAGTTTTTTCACCGCCGCGTAATGCGCATCGTCGGTGTTCACGCCGTTGACGAGTATGCAGCGCAGACGGATCTTTGCGCCCAGCGCGTCCGCGCGGCGCAGATTTTGCAGTATTATGCCGTTTTCCGCCCCGGTAAAGCGCTTGTGCCGCACGGGATCGGTGTCCTTTACGTCCCACAAAAACAGATCGGTCAGCGGTACTACGCTTTCAAGCAGGCCGCTGTTGAAAAAGCCGCAGGTGTCCACCGCTGTGTTTATGCCGCGCGCCTTGCAGACCGAAAGCAGCGCCAACAGACCTTCGTGGTTTGCAAACGGCTCCCCGCCCGATACCGTAACTCCGCCGTTTTTTCCGTAAAACGCGCGGTCTTTTTCTATTTCCGCAAAGATCGCTGCCGCAGTCATCGTTTTGCCGCAGATCTGCAGCGCGCCCGCGGGGCATATATCGGCGCATTTGCCGCAGACCGAACATTTTTCGCGGTCGAGCGCATGCCCGGCTCCGCCGAAAACGTGCGCTCCGTTCGGGCAGACCGCGCACGCGGCGCAGGCAATGCATTTCTTTTTATAAAACAAAAGCTGCTTTTCGCGTTTTTGCGTTTCGGGGTTGTGGCACCACGCGCACCGAAGCGGGCAGCCCTTGAAAAAGACTGTCGTGCGCAGTCCGGGGCCGTCGTGCATACAAAAACGCTGTATTTCGGTTATGAATATCTCAGTATCCGCAGCCGCATTCATTCTGTTCTATCACCATGTCCTGCCATTCTTTGTTCAGCGTTACGAACCGCGCGTTCCAGCCGGATACGCGTACCGAAAGCGTAAGGTGGTCTTCCGGGTGTTCCTGTGCGGCGCGCAGCACCGCGGCGTCAGCCACGTCGGGCTGCATAAAGAAACCGCCAAGCTCCACGAAACCGCGCATCAGCGCAACGAGCGCGTTCACGCCGTCTTCGCCCAGCGCGGCGGAAGGCAGCAGCTTTATATCCAGCGCGGCTCCGACCGGAAGTTTTGCAAGGTCGTTTTTGCAGTAAGACCTGATTATCGCCGTGGCGCCGAGCGTGTCGGTCCCCGGTGTGGGCGAGGCGTTGGGCGCGAGTATTTCGCCCTTTTTTCTGCCGTAAGGGCAGGCAAGTCTGTTGTGCGACCATTCGAGCTGCCTGCCGAACGTGCTTACGCCGCCCGGAAAAACGTAACCCGACCTCCCGTTAAGGGAATCGCACAGATCGGCATAATCCGAAATCAGCCGTTGGCACAGCGCGTCGACTTCGTCGCTGTCGTTGCCGTAATAGACGTATTTGTTAAGCGCGTACTGCCGCAGCGGCTCTGCGCCCTCCCAATCGGCGCGGAGGATCGTCATAAGATCGGGAAAGCTCACCTTTTTATCATCGTAAACCAGCTTTTTTATGGCAAACAGGCTGTTCACTACGTCCGCCAGCCCGCCAAGATGCGGCGATATCACGTTATATACGGGGCCGCCTTCTAAGTACGAAAGCCCTTTTTCCACGCAGCCCTGTTCAAACAGCGAAACGGCGGTGCAGGGCGCCTGCTTGCGCCACACCCACGGGTCGCGGCTTGCGAACTGTCCGTTCGTTTCGGCGAGTATGCTTTCGAGCAGGCCCTTTACGTCGCCGAGATAAGCGTTATAAAGCGAATCGAAATCCGCAAAATCCGTGCCCGGCGCGTACCCGCGCAGCGTGGAATGCTGCAGCAGTCCAAGAAAATCACGCGGGACATACGAAAAATAGGTTTTGCCCGGTATCTGCACCTCCCAGCAGCCGTCGTTGGCGAATTTTCGCGCCTCCGTAAGCGCGTATCCGTAGCGGACGAGCGAATCTATGATAAGGTCTTCGTTGTAGACTGCGAGCACGCCGCCGCCGAACCGCATCACCTCGGCTACGCGTTCGAGCAGCTTGGGATCGGTATTTTTGTTGAGCCGGACCGTTGTGGGGAAATCGCTTATGCCGAATTCCTCTATAACGTCCAGCACAAGATACGTGACTTCGTTCATCACTTCGCTGCCGTTGCTGTCCACTCCGGCGAGCACGATGTTCTGATAATGCTGGGCATCGCCGCTGCCGTAATCGCCGCCGCACACCCATTCGCACCCTTTTATAAAGAAATGCGCAAGTATCTCACGCGCGGCGGAAAGCGTCAGCACGCCGTTTTCAAGGTCGTTTTTCAAAAAGCCGCCCAGGATCTCGTCTATCCTGCCTATGCCCGGCCAGTTGCCGCAAAGGCGCAAAAAAGCAAAGCAGAACCACAGACTCTGCACCGCTTCATGAAAGCTGCGCGCGGGCTCGTTGGGGACCCGGCAAAGATTTTGATAGTTTTTTTCGTACCCGGGCAGGTCTTTCAGGCGTTCCAGATACCTCCTGCGCCATATATCAAAGCTTTCCAGCGTGTTCAGGCAGCTTTTCAAAAACGGCTCGCGTTCCGTGCCGCGGTGCTTTTCGTATGAATCGCGCATGTCGGCGCGGACTTTGTTCAGCCCGCAGAATACCGCGGTGTAAAAATCCACGGTCAGATGGCTCAGCCCCAGATACGGGAACACGCCGTTGATCTGCGCCGGCTTGTGTTCTATCGCTCCGCCCAGCGTCGCCGCGCCGCTTATCAGCTCGTTTTCGCATATACGCACGGGCGCTTCTTCGGCGATCTTGCGTATGGCGGCGTCGTATCTTTCGTAAGCGGTGGCGTTTTCGGGAACGGTAACGCAGACGAACGGCGTCTTGCGCGATTCCAGACCGTATTTGCGGTCCATGGATTCGCGCGCAAAAGCGCGCGTTTGTTCGGAACACCTGACCGGGCGTTTTATTCCGTTTGCAGATGCGAATTCCATTTGTTCAAGCGTTCTCCTTTGCGCGGTGTCTTTTATCCAACGCTATTTTAGCAAACGAGGCGCGCAATGTCAAGCCGCCCCGCGCTTTTTCCGCGCCCGCAAAGGCAGAAGCGCTGTGCGGAGTGTCTTTTTTGGCGCTTTTTGGTGTCCGCACGCGCTTTTGGATTGACATATCGCCCGCCGTATGGTAAAATTCAGAAAAGAATAATTAAAGGATGGAAATCATTATGAAAAGATCTTTGTCTTTTATATGCGCCGCACTGATGCTGCTTTCGCTGCTTCTGGCGAGCTGCGGCGGCAACGCGCCCGCAGAAACGTCCAAAGGACCCGCGTCTGAAACGGAAAGCTCTGCCGAACCCGCGTCCGAGGCGACGGTATCTTCCGAGCCCGTTTCGGAACCCGCCGGGTTCGAGGACGAATACCGCGACGCCGACGGCAAATACGTCAACAAAAAACAGGTCGAATTCGACGAAGCGTGGAAAGAAAGAAAAGAATTCCGCGTGCTCGTCTACAGCAACCACGTTCAGACAACGTATTTCAGCGAAGAAGTAGAATCGCTTTATGAGACCACCGACGACAAAATAAGGGAAGCGGTGGACACCCGCAACAAAGAGATCGAAGACAAGTACGGCATAACCATAAAAGCGGTCGCCGTGGATAACGTTGCCGAAAGTTTGCGCACCGCGCTTGCGGATACGCCCAATTTCGACGCCGCCATGCCTTTTATGTCTTCCGCGGCCGTTTTCGCGCAGGACGGCAACCTTTTGGATCTGTGCGATTTTGAAGGATATCTCGATATCAAAGCTCCCTGGTGGGATCAGAACGCCAACGACAGTCTTTCTATTGCCGATAAGATCTATTTTTCCACCGGCGATATTTCCATTATGCAAAAGATCGTCACGGGCGGCTTTGCTTTCAACAAAAAGCTCATGAGCAGCTATTTCCCGGACGTAAGTCTGTACGAACTTGTCGATAACGGCGAATGGACCATGGACAAGTTTTACGAAATGTGCAAGGAAGTCACGCACCCGCTCACCGACGACGGCGTGATGGACGAAAACGACTTCTGGGGCACCGTGGGCGCCGGCGCCGGGCTCTATTTTGCCAGCGGTGAAAAGCTTTGCACCAAGGATTCGGACGGATACCCCATAGTTGCCATCGGCGCTGACGAAAGGTCGGTCAACGTGGCGAGCAAAGTGCTCGGCTACATCAGCGAAAAGCGTTCCTGGAACATTACCGCGGGCGAATTCACCGTTCAGGCGGGCAAATGGGACAAGGTAGTGCAGATGTTCGGCGAAGACCAGGTGCTGTTCTGCGGCGCGCTGGGTTCCGCTATCAAAAAGTTCAGAAAATACGACGTCGTTTTCGGCATGGTACCTCAGCCCAAGTACGACAAAGAGCAGGACGGCTATTTTACCAGATGCAGCAGCGCCGCTTACGGCGCGTGCATCCCCGTCAATGTGGAAGATCCCAACTTTTCGGCGTATATGCTCGATCTTATGGCGGTCGGCGGCAAGAACTATCTTACCAAGGCGTATTATGACGCCACGCTCAAGGGCAAGGACGCAAACACCGTGGATGACGAGCGTATGCTCGACATTATCTACGGCAACATCCTTTACGATATTTCCAACGTTTACCAGATAACCGAGCTCGAAAACCTGCTTTCGCTCGATCAGCCCGATAAGTTCAGCCAGCAGCTCCAGTCCGCTATCCCCGCGGCGGAAGCCAAGCTTGCGGAAATAGTCGAAAGATACGAAAGCAACTGACGCGTGTGCCCGGGCGGCAAGAATAACCGCAGAAATAAAAGAACAGTCTGAAAAGCTTCAGACTGTTCTCTTTTTTTCGGGTTTAAGGACAAAGGGCCAAAGGATAGCGGTCGTTATTCGCCGGCGCCGGCGGGACCGGAGGCGGCAAGGATCTCCGGCGATATCCAGGCTGCGATCTTGTCTATGTCATCGTTGCCGTAATAGTACATAAGCTGTTCGCCGGTGACTGCGTCTTCAATTGCGACCGTGCAGGCGGCTATGTTCATTTCGCCGACAGATCTGCTGACGACCGCATTGTAAACGTCGTTGATATATTGGACGGAAGCCGATCCGCGTTCAGAGCATTTGAGCGTGATCGCCACCGCCGGCGTTCCGGCGTGATTTTCTACCGTAATGCCGTTGAGCTCCAGCCCCAGCGGAAGGACAGCGCTTACAGGTTCCGCGAGCGTCGAAGGGTCGGCGTTCGGCGCGGGAGTCCTTTTTTCTGCGGCTTTGGAAAACCGGACGCTGTCTTCGTATATCGCGGCGCCGTCAGCGTTTACAAGCTTTATGTCGACTTTCTCATGCTCTTCGCCTGTCATATTGTAAGCGACGTACGCAAAGGCGTCCATATAATTCACAACGTCCGCCGCGGTGCAGCGGTCCTGTCCGTCGGAAGGGACGGTCAGACAGACGGTGCTGCCTTTAAGCTCCATATCATACGCCTTGACTATGCCGTCGTTTGCCAGCCGTACGATTATTTTTTTGGCTTCTCTGCTGTTTTCGGCAAGGCATTTTTGTATTGTCAGCATAATGGAAACACATGTCCCGGCTTCGGGCTGGCCGTTTGCCGCCGATAAGTCAACGCACGCTTCGCCTTCGGCAAAAGCGAATTTGTCGGCGTTCAGCCCAAAGGATTCCGCCGCTTTTGTGATCTCGCTTTTAACTACGTCGTCCGAGACCCCGTTATCGGCAGCCGTTTTAGAACAACCTGAAAAAGACAGCAAAAGGAAAATCGCGAGTGTTACAATAATTGCTTTTTTCACAATAAAACCTCCTGTTAAAATAAAGTTTGTATGGTTTTGATCGGTGTCGTTTGATTGTCTTTGACCTTTTTTGACTTTTTGTAAAATGCAAAGCGCCGACCGTATGCGCTACGCCCTGTTACCATTATAACACAATTTTTTAATACGTCAATAGGGGTTTTGATTACTTTAGCTGAAACACCGGCAGAAAAACGTTTCTGCCGGTGTTTTTTAGGCGGAGTGTGCGCTATTTTTTGAATCTGTCGCAGCAGGGATCGTCTTTTTCGGGGACGGGCTCTTCCGGTGACGGAGGAGTGGTGTCGCCGAGTCCTGTCATTTCGGAAAAAAGCACGTTGTTTTTGACCGCGGTCACCGCATCGGTGGGGACTATTATCTTGCTTGCCCTTCCGTTTGCCAGCGCTGCCAGCGTTTCGTAACGCTTCAGTTCCAGCACTGCCGGGTCAACGCCGGCTTCACGCAATGCGCGCAGACCGTCGGCTTCGGCCTGCTTTGCCAAAAGTACCGCTTTGGCTTCGCCTTCGGCGCGGGCTATGCGCGCGTCGCGTTCACCTTCGGCCGCAAGGATCATCGCCTGCTTGTCGCCTTCGGCGCGGGCTATCGCCGCCAGCTTGTGGCCGTCCGCCTGCAGCAGCGTTTCGCGGCGGTCGCGTTCGGCTTTCATCTGTTTTTCCATGGCTTCGCGGATCTCCTGCGGAGGCATGATGTTCTTTAATTCCACGCGGCTGACCTTAATGCCCCACTGGTCGGTGGCTTCGTCGAGTATGGAAGTCATTTCGCCGTTGATCTGATCGCGTGAGGTGAGCGTGGCGTCAAGATCGAGCGCGCCTATGATATTGCGCAGCGTGGTAGTCGTAAGATTGCCCAAGGCAAAAACGGGGTCCTGCGCGCCGTAGGTGTAAAGCTTGGCGTCAAAAACGCGGTAGTACACCACGGTGTCTATCTGCATAGTGACGTTGTCCTTTGTGATGACGGGCTGGGGCGGAGTGTCGAGCACCTGCTCTTTAAGAGTAACGCGCTTTGCTATGCGGTCAACAAACGGGATCAAAAAGTGCAGACCGGCGTCCCAGGTCTTTTTGTATTTGCCCAGGCGTTCTATTATGAACTGGTTTGCTTGCGGGACGATCTTGAGGTTGGTCAGGATCGCAAACAGGGCGACCGCGCCGATAACGATAAGAGGGATATACTGTTCCATTTTGTTTTCTCCTTTCGGGTCATTCTGTTCTAAGTGCTATTACAGGGTCTTTTCTGGAAGCTATCCTCGCCGGGATAAGCCCCGCCACAAGAGTGAGCGCCATGGATATGATCACAAGCGTCACCGCGCCCGCCACGGGGAGCAGCGCGATATGCGCTATGCCCGAAAGCGAGCGTATGATCGCGTTCAGCGGAAGGATCAGAAGCAGAGTCACCAAAATGCCCATCACGCCCGAAACCAGGCCTATGATCAGCGTTTCGGCGTTGAACACGCGTGAAATGTCGCGCTTGCGAGCGCCCATCGCGCGCAGGATGCCTATTTCTTTGGTGCGTTCGAGCACCGAGATATAGGTTATGACACCTATCATTATGGAAGACACCACGAGCGATATCGAAACGAAAACTATCAGCGCGTACGATACGAACCGAACTATATTCGAAACCGAAGACATTATGAGCGCGACGTAATCGGTATATTTTATGGCTTTTCCGTCTTCTTCGTGTTCGGCGTTGTATTCCGCTATTATATCGGCGATCTTGTCTTTTGCTTCAAAAGTGGAAGCGTATATATTTATAACGGAAGGCGAATCGTAGTCGACGATCCCCAGCGTTTCGCACACGTCTTCGTAAGTCACGCCGCCCTTGACCAGATCGGAAAACATCTTCAGCAGCTGCTCTTCGCTCATTTGCGAAAGGTACATTTCAAAAAGCGCACGCTGTTCTTCGGGCAGCAGCGCAATATACGCTTTTACCGTTTCCATAGTCACTTCGCCGGTGGCGAATTTCATGCCGGTCAGCACGCTGCGCGTGGGATCCGCCAGCTGCTGCTTTACTATCTGCGAACCGTTGATCCGGTCCATGACGAGCCGTGAAAGCGCCGCCGTGTAGCCGATGCTCCCGGTGTTGGAACCGCCCACGGTGTTTTCACGCGGGCGCGCAACGCCCACTATTTTAAGCTCTATGGCGCGGTCGCTTTCGAGCAGGGAAGCGACGTACGTTTCGTCTTCGGACATATTCTGCCAGATGTCGTAATCGCCCGCCGTGCGCGCTTTGGCAAAGTATTCGGTGTTGGGCAGCAGGCGAAAGCGCATATTCAGCACTTCTTCGTAAGTCAGCCGCACCTGCTCGGTGTCGAGCTTTTCGCCGGACATGGCGGAACGGATTATATCGCCTATCTCCGAAGGGTCTTTAAGCCCCAGCGCGTACAGCACAAGGTCGTTTATTTCGTTGTTCTTGTTAATGAACAGAACGACTTCCTCGGGCGAATCGGGCCATTTGCCTATTATTTCGTACTGCGCGTCGAGCAGCCCGGGGTCGTCGATCATTTCGCGCCAGAGCGAAACGTTGCCGGAAGAATATGTCGAAAGCATTTGCGAAACGGAATCGCCCATCTCTTCGCCGTAGATCTGTTTCATTATATCCGAAGGATTGACTTTTAAGTATCCGTTGCCGTGCGGCGCATAAATGTGCATTTTCACGCCGTAGCCGTATTGGATCGACGAAGCGTATTTTTGCAGCCGCTCGTCTGTTTCCAAAAACTTTTTAAAAGAAACAAGATCGTTTTTCTTGGCTTGCGAAAGTATGGAATTTATCAGCCGCGCGCCGGACATATCGGAATACACGGCGTCGAGCTCGTGCGGGGCGCCTTTTCCCGTGCCAGACATGGCTTCCATCAGCCCGGACATATCCATGTTGGTCTCTTGCAGCATTATGGGGTTTACCGAAAGCGCGTCTTCCTGCACGCGGTCGATATACAGCTGTATGCCGTTTGAAAGCGCAAGTATGAGCGCTATGCCTATAATGCCTATGCTGCCTGCAAAAGAGGTGAGCAGCGTCCTGCCCTTTTTTGTGAGCAGGTTGCGGAACGAAAGCGAAAGCGCGGTCAAGAACGACATGGAAGTCTTGCCGGTCTGCGTGCGCTTTTCTTCGCTTTTTGCCGGCTGTTCCTGCCGCGCCGCGACGGGGATGTCGCTCTGAACGGTGCCGTCGAGCATGCGGATAATGCGTGTGGAATATTTTTCGGCGAGTTCGGAATTGTGCGTGACCATTATCACGAGCCGCGTGCGCGATATCTCGCGCAGTATTTCCAGCACGCTTTCGCTCGTTTCGGAATCGAGCGCGCCGGTGGGCTCGTCGGCGAGAATTATATCCGGGTCGTTCACAATGGCGCGCGCTATCGCCACGCGCTGCATCTGTCCGCCGGAAAGCTGGTTGGGCTTTTTGCCGAGCTGATCGCCCAGCCCCACTTTTTCAAGCGCGGCGCGGGCTTTGCGTTTGCGCTCGGCGCGTCCTTCGCCCGAAAGCGTAAGCGCCAGCTCAACGTTTTCCAGCACCGTCTGGTGCGGAATAAGGTTGTACGACTGGAACACGAAACCTATGGTATGGTTGCGGTAGGAATCCCAGTCGCGGTCTTTGTATTCGGCGGTGGACCTGCCGCGTATGGTGAGCTCACCCGACGTATAGCGGTCGAGCCCGCCGATGATGTTCAGCAGCGTTGTTTTGCCGCAGCCCGAAGGCCCCAGCACCGAAACGAATTCGCACGCGGCGAACTCCATATCCACGCCCTTTAGCGCGTGGACGGTATTGTCGCCGGAAAGATAGTCTTTGATGACGTTTTTAAGAACGAGCAGTTTTTCAGTTTCCATCTGATGCTTCACTTTCACTTGTCAACTCGGGATGGTAATGCTCTATACACACTCGATTGAAAGGCTTGAACGAATCGGATCTGGAAGATCTGCCCGGCCAGACCGACTTTTGATCCTTGTCGTAAGGTTGGTATATATTGAAATAATACGGTCTTGTGGTTATCTTTGAATATTTGTAGCCCTCGTATATCAGCGAAGGGTCCACGCAGGTGTACTGCGAATCGGTCACGACAAGGTTGGTGGGGAACTTGCGCGGCTCTATAAGGCGGAACGCCACTTCTATGACTTTGTCGGCGGGGCAGGTGCAGCCGTCGACGCAGATCGCCTTGGTGGAGGTGTCCCATCTGAAAATAATGTGCTTGTCGCAGTATTCGGTGGGCATGGAATCCATGGTGAAATAGCCGGTGCGCACGCAGCTTTCGCCGCCGTTGACCGTTTCTATATCGTGATAGCAGGCGTCGGTGGGGAGTTTGCCGCTTATCGTGCAGTATTTTACTTTTATTATGCCGAACGGCTCGTCGAATTCGGTCTTGTACGCGCGTGCGGAAGATTCGAGCTTGTCGTAAACGCGGTTGAAAACTTCTATCCAAAGGCGCAGCGCGGGGTTGTATTCGAACTTGGCGACCGATTTGTTGTTTTCGTAGCCGAACCACACGGCGGCGACGTAGTTTGGAGTTATGCCCACAAAGTATCTGTCGCGGTTGTCGTTGGTGGTACCGGTTTTGCCGCCCGTTTCCACTTTGTCTACGTACTTGAACGCGGGGACGGCGACCTTTTTGCCGCCTACGGTGCCTTTTGTCAGACCGTGGGTCATCTTATAACCGGTGCCGCCCTCTTCGTTCACAACGTTCAAAAGCAGACGCGTCATTATATATGCGGACTGTTCGGATATCGCCTGGTTCGTCTTTGGCGTGCGGTTGTCTATTATTATTTCGCCGTTGCTGTCGCGGATCATTGAAAACGTCCGCAGCTTGTTCACGCTGCCGCGGTTGCCGAACATGGTATAACCCTGCGTCATTTCGCGCACGGTAACCCCTTGTGTAAAAGAGCCCAGCGCCATAGGCGAAAGCGCTATGTCGGTCTTTATAACTCCGTTGTAGCTTTTGCTTTCTATAAGCGTGGTAAAGCCCACGTTGTTCACAAGGTGGCGGAAAAGGTTTTCTATGCCGCACATGGGCGCTAGTCTTACTGCAAAAGTGTTTTTGGAATGCTTTATACCGTCGACCATGCTCATAAGTCCGTCGTAGCCGGCGGGCGAGTTGGGCGGCCAGTAACTTTGCGTTATCTTGCCGGATTTATCTTTTGACTGGTTTATTGTCGGCGTGTCCGAAAGCGGAGTCGCGTAGGTTATCACGCCGCTGTCTATGCCGTAGCCGTACACGGCAAGCGGCTTTATGGCGGAACCGCACTGCCGTTTTGCCATGGTGGCAAGGTTATAGCCGCGGTTGGTGGTCTTTCTGCCTCTGCCGCCCACAATGCCCAGCACCTCGCCGGTGACCGGATCCGCCACGACCATTGCCGCCTGCGGCTTGATGCCGCTCATTTCGGGGAAACAGCTGTCGTCGCAGAAGACTTCCTCAAGCGTCGCCTGGACGTCAGAATCCATATTTATGACAATTTGCAGACCGCCCGAATACAGCTTGCGGCTCGCGGTGGCTTTGTCTATGCTGTAATGCTCCATCAGCGCGTCTATCACGTCGTCTATGACGGTGTCGACGTAATACGAATGGATCGTTCCTGCGTCCTCGGCGGTCTTGCGGCCGGAAGTGTTCAGGTAAAGCGGCACGTTATAGGCGGTATCGTATTCCTCCTGCGTGATATATCCCTGGCGCAGCATTTCCGCAATTATCACGTTGCGGCGCTGCAGATTGTTGTCGGGGTTGCGTATGGGGTCGTAATAAGTGGGGTATTTGGGGATCGCCGCCAGCGCCGCGCATTCCACAAGCGTAAGATCTTTCACGTCCTTGCCGAAATATGCGTTCGCCGCCGCCTGAACGCCGGTGGCGTTCTGCGAAAGGAATATAACATTAAGATACATTTCGAGTATCTCTTCCTTGCCGAACTGCTTGGTGACGTATATGGCGCGGAATATTTCCTGCACCTTGCGCTGTATGGTAACGTCGTCTTCGCCGGAAACGTTCTTTATGAGCTGCTGCGTAATAGAGCTGCCGCCGTACTGACCGCCCCCGGGCAGGAAGAATTTGAGCACCGCGCCCGCCGTGCGCTTGTAGTCCACGCCGTTGTGCTGGAAAAAGCGCTGGTCTTCTATGGCGACCACGGCGTCTATAAGGTCTTGCGGGATATCGGAATAGTTCACCCACATGCGGTTTTCGCTGCCGTGCAGCGTTTCGTTTTCCATAAGTATCTCGTTGCCGGATCTGTCGGTATAATAGAGCGTGGTGTTCATGGAAGAATCGAAACGAAGATTATCCAGCCCGTGGTATTCGGCGTTGATGTTCGTCTTGATATAGAGCAAAAAGGCGCACGCGACCACCGTGCCGGTTATCATACCTATAAGCAGCACGGTAAGCAGAATGTTTATTATCCAGGTAAACACCTTCCACAGCACCAGAAGCGCCACTTTCAGCGGATACCACAGCGCTGACCTGGCGATAAGACGCGTCACCGCGCCCGCCTTCTTTACGCGTTTGCCGGTCGAAACGGCGTTGACATTTGTTTCCATTTAAATTTTCCTTTTTAGTTATTTCAATGCCACGTTGGCGTCGCCGAGTATTTCTTTCAGTTCGGCGGCAAGCTCCGCGTCGGCTTTGCAGTAGATGTCGGTGGAAACCGAAAGCTTTTTCGTGCGCTCGTCGTAAACGTAAACGCGGCCTCCGCCCCTGTGCCGGCGCAAAGCGTCGAACGCTGCGTCGAAATATTTTTCGTTGTCGTCGGTCTTTTTAAGGTATAAGGAACGTTCCGCAAGCTTTTCGTTGGGTATCGCGGCGACAGCCGCGCGCGCGGTCACGGTCAGAACGTCTTCGCCCTCGCCGCCGGACGGCTCTTCAAGCGTCGCTTCGCCGCGCAGCCCTATCACTGCGCCGGGCTGCAAAAGCTGTTCCGATTTTTCGTAAACGTCGGAAAAGAATATGACGTCGGCGCTGCCGGTCAGGTCCTCCACCGAAGCGAAAGCCATCATGCGCTGCGTCTTTGTCATCTTTTTGCGCACCGAAACGAGCTGCCCCGTGATAAACACGGCGCTTTTCAAGGGTATTGTACCCTCCTTGAGCCCGCAATACAAGTCGTTAATTGTTACAGATTTGTTTTTTTTGGCAAAAACGCCGTAATTTTTCAGCGGATGGCCGCTCATATACACGCCGGCGAGCTCTTTTTCGTACGCGAGCTTTTCGCTTTGCGGATAATCGGGGAACGACGGATAATCTATTTTCAGCGCGGTCATTCCGGTCTGCGCCGTGTCAAACAGCGATATCTGCCCCATCCGCATCTCGTTACGCATTCCGGAAAGCGATTCCAGCGCGCGCCCTATCACCGCGAACATACGGCTGCGGTATATGCCGAAACCGTCGCACGCTCCGGCGAGCACCAGGGATTCCAGCATTTTGGAATTGCCGTACGAACTCGCGCGGCAGAGAAAGTCTTCGTAGGTCAGATAGCGTCCGTTCTCTTCGCGTTCGCGCACGAGCGCGGCTGCAAAGGCGCCGCCCACGTTCTTTATTGCGGTAAGCCCAAAACGTATTGCTCCGTCCTTTACCGAAAAATCGCTCATGCTTTCGTTCACGTCAGGCGGAAGCACCTTTATGCCCATTGCAGCGCATTCGCTTATATAATTGCTCGCTCCGCCCCCGCCGTTCATAACGGAATTGAGCAGCGCGCACATATATTCGGCGGGGAAATGCGCTTTAAGGTAAGCGGTGCGGTACGCGAGCACCGCGTAGGCGGCCGCATGGCTCTTGTTGAACGCGTATTGAGCAAAAGAGCCCATCTGTTCAAAAAGGTCTTGCGCTTTTTCGGCGGCGATCCCGTTTTTAACGCAGCCTGCCACAAAAGTTTCGCGCTCGCGTTCCAGCGTGGCTTTGTCTTTTTTCGCCATGGCGCGGCGCACTATGTCCGATCTGCCGTAAGAATACCCCGCAAGATCGCGGAACACCCGCATGACCTGCTCCTGGTAGATAAGGCAGCCCATGGTGGAACCGAGTATCGGTTTCAGTTCGGGTATATCGTATTGCACGTCTCCGCCGCGGCGGTTTTGTATGAATTTGTCTATATACTGCGCAGGGCCCGGGCGGTAAAGCGATATTACGGACGTTATGTCGTTCAGGTCGCGCGGCTGCAGCCGCGTCAGCAGCGAACGCATCCCGCCGCTTTCGAGCTGGAAGATCCCTGAAGTGCGCCCTTCGCCCAGCAGCTTGTACGTCTGTTCGTCGTCAAACGGGACGTCGTTGATCCTGAACCCGGGCGAGCGTTCGGCGGCGAGCGCTTCGGCGTCGCGTATCACGGTAAGGTAGCGCAGCCCCAAAAAATCTATTTTCAAAAGCCCCAGATCGGCTACCGTCTTCATGCCGAACTGAGTCACCGTAACGCCGTCGTTCTGCGCCAGAGGAAGGTAATCGGTTATGGGGGAATCGGTTATCACCACGCCGGTCGCATGAGTGGACGCGTTGCGCGGACGGCCTTCCAGCCGCCCGGCAAAAGAATACATACGCGCCGCGCGCGGATCTGTGCGGAGCTTTTCGGCAAGCTCCGGTATGTTTTTTTCGCATTCCGCAAGAGTCATGCCCGAAAACCGCGGTATCATTTTAGCCACGGCGTCGGTATCGGCGTAAGAAAAGCCAAGCGCTTTCCCCACCGCGCGTATGGCGGCGCGCGCCTGCAGCGTGCCGAAAGTGATTATCTGCGCCATGTGGTCGGCGCCGTATTTTTCCGCGACGTAGTCTATTACCTCCTGGCGGCGGCGGTCGCAGAAATCTATGTCTATATCGGGCATGGTGACGCGTTCCGGGTTGAGGAACCGCTCGAACAGCAGATCGTTCGCTATGGGGTCGACGTCGGTTATGCCCAAGGCGTACGCTGTCAGACTCCCCACCGCGGACCCTCTTCCCGGGCCGACGGGGATGTCGTGCTTGCGCGCATAGTTCACAAAGTCCCAAACCACAAGGAAATAATCGTCGAACCCCATGCCGTGGATCACCTGAAGTTCGTATTCAAGGCGCTTTTCGTATTCCGCCGCGTTTGCGCCGGCCGCGGCAGACAGCCGCTTTTTAAGCCCGTTGTTTGCAAGCTTCGCCAGATATCCGCGCGCGTCGGTCCCTTCCGGGAGATGGTAACGCGGCAGGTGGAAGGTGTCGAAATCAAAGTCAAAACTGCATTTTTCCGCTATCTTAACGGTGTTTTCCACCGCCTGCGGAATATCTGCAAAAAGGCGGGTCATTTCTTCCGTGCCGCGCAGGTAAAATTCGTCCGAAGGCATGGCAAAAGATTTGTCGCCCAGGACGCCGCCGGTGGATATCGCCATCAAAAGCTCCTGCGTTTCGGCGTCTTCGCGCTTTATATAATGCACGTCGTTCGTGCAGACCAGCGGTATATCCAGCTTTCCCGCCATGGCGGCAAGCACCGAATTGACCTTTTGCTGTTCGGGCACGCCGTTGCGCTGAAGCTCCAGATAAAAATCACCGCCGAAAATACGCTTGAATTCCGCGGCGGCGGATTCGGCTTCGGAGCGCGCGCCTTTTATGATGCGCTTGGCTATCACGCCCGAAATGCACGCGGATAACGCTATGAGCCCTTCGCTGTGCGCGGCGAGCGTTTCCATATCGGTGCGCGGCTTGCGGTAAAAACCTTTTAAAAACGATTCCGAAACTATTTTTACCAGATTTTTGTAGCCCTCCGCGTTCTTTACCAGAAGCACCAGATGGTAGGGCTCGGAATCTATGGGGTGGACCTTGTCTTCCATCCTGCGGGGCGCAACGTAGACTTCGCAGCCGATAATGGGCTTTACGCCTTGCTTTTTGCACGCCTTGTAAAATTCCGCCGCGCCGTAAAGCACGCCGTGATCCGTTATGGCGCAGGCGGACTGCCCCAGGGACTTTACCGCGGCGGGCAGCTCCGAAATAAGACATTCGCCGTCGAGCAGACTGTATTCGGTATGAACGTGCAAATGTACGAAATCGGCCATAACGTTCCTTTTCTGAAATCCGGCGTACGGGCGCCGGGGTTATTTGTTCCTGTACTGTTCCGCGCGCTCCGCAATGGTCTGCAGGCGGTGATTGAGCCCGGATTTTGATATTGGCGCGGAATGCTTGGCGCGCAGCGCGTCGAGCGAAAGCTCGGGAAATTCAAGGCGCAGCCGCGCCGTTTCTTTAAGCGGCTCGGGCAGTTTTTCAAAATCGCGGTGCTTTTTGAGCAGCAGTATCGCTTCGCAGATGTTCGCGCTTGCGGTCGCGGTCTTGTCCATATTGGCAAATTCCGCGTTGCTCGCGCGGTTGGCTTCGCGCTTCATGGCGCGCAGCACCGATATTTCCAGCAGCTCCAGCGCGTCGTGCGATGCGCCCGTTACGGTCAGAAAATCGCTTATCGAATCGGTCTCGCGCAGGTAAACTATCCTTTTGCCGCGGTGCGTCCCCCAAAGCGGCGCTATGCCGCACGTCCCCATCGCCTGCGCCGCCACGGGCGAAGAGCGCGTGTCGAACGAAAGGTAAAACTGCTTTTTCGGGTCGGTCATGCACCCGTGCGAAACGAACAGCCCGCGCAGAAAACAGGCGGCGTCGTTTTCGCACACAACGCTGTAACCGGTGCAGGCGAGCCCGGCGGAATACGCCGCGCGGCAGCATTCTTTTTTCATTTCAACGCTTTTTAGGCGTTCTTTCAGTTCGTCCGAATAGGACATTATTCTTCCCCCGCAAAACGTATCTCTTCTTCAAGCACTACCCCGGTCTTTTCCGCCACGGTGCGTTTGACCAGCGCGGTAAGCGCCAGCATATCGGCGGTGGTGGCGCCGCCGGCGTTTATAATGAACCCCGCGTGCTTTTGCGAAACTTCCGCGCCGCCCACGCGCGCGCCTTTCAGCCCGCACCGTTCTATAAGCGCGCCCGCAAAATTACCTTCCGGCCGCTTGAACACCGAACCGCAGCTGGGATATTCCAGCGGCTGCTTTTCGCGCCGGCGGGCCATAAGCTCTTTCATCCGGGCGCGGATCGCCGCTTTTTTGCCTTCGCGCAATTCAAAATCGGCTTTAAGCAGTACGTATTTTTCGCGCTGGAGCAGACTTCGGCGGTAGCCGAACTCAAGGTCGGCGTTTTCCAGCGACACTATTTTGCCCTCGGGCGAAAACAGCACCGCGCTTTTAAGTATGTCTTTTATTTCGCCGCCGTAGGCGCCCGCGTTCATATAAACGCCTCCGCCCACCGTTCCGGGTATCCCGTAGCAGAATTCCGCGCCGGTCAGCGAATTCGCCTGCGCAAAATTCGCAAAAGCCGAAAGCGTGTCGCCGCAGCAGGCGGTGATCACGTTTCCGCAGCGTTCCATACCGCGCACGTTCACTGTGAGCACCACCGCGCCGCGCACGCCCTTGTCGCTCACCAACGTGTTCGAAAGGCAGCCGAAAACGCGGTCTTCGCCGCCGCGCAGACAGTTTGCAAGCTCATATACGTTTTGCGGCAAAAGCAGCAGGTCGGCTCTTCCGCCCGTGCGGAAAGAGGAGCGTTTTGCCAAAGGCGCGTTTTTTTCGGTACGCATTGGATATTCTCCTTAAATAATATGGATATGTGTCATTTGCGCGGCGAAGCGGCTTTTTTCTTTGGCTTGGAAGTCATTTCCTTTACAAGCAGGAACGCCTGCAGCGCCAGCCACAGCACGAACGGCAGAGCCACGGAAGCGCCCAGCGCGCGCAGCTCCGGCACGCCGAACTCCAGCGCGCTGTTCACGGAGGGCACCAGCGCCGGTATCAGTGTGAACGCCGCCGTCACAATAAGAGAAGGCAGCAGCAGATAATTGCGGTAAAACAGATTCGTCAGCGCCGACCCTTTGTATCCGCAGACCGTGGTATACAGCCAAAGCGAAAACGAATACGCGGCGAAAGCGCAGCAGCTTCCGGCGCCGCCGCCGGGCGCAAGCACGTTTGCGGCAATAAAGCACATTATACCGCATACGGCGGAATAGACGACGGAATGTGTGATCGACCCGGATATGCGTTCCGGCGATACCGAGCCGGACCTGTCGTAAAGCGTCTTTGCCGTGGCCGGGTAAAACGCCAGCGAAAAAGCCAGCAGCGGATTCAGCGCCAGCCCGTAGACTGCTATCCCCGGAATGCCGAACGGCAGACCTTTGCCGAAAATAAGCGAAAGCAGACACCAGAAAAACAATATGTAATAGCCCGCCGACATATACTGGCAGACCGAAGCTATGCGCTTGACCGCAAGCTTGGACCGGCTCACCGCGGTTTCTATGGCGGGGAACCCGGGCGAAGTGAAACGCACGTCGCACTTTTGCAGCAGCGCGTCCTTGCTTTTGCCCGCCACGGCGAACGAAGCGTGCGCCTCTGTCGCCAGATCCGATTGAGCCGCGCCGTTCACCTGCGCAAAGACCTTGTGGCGCGCCGCGTTGCGCAGACGCAGTATGTAAAGCCATTCCTCGTCGGTAAAGCGGTTGAACACGCGGTAATTTTCGTTGTCTTCCGCAAAAAGGCCTTCGTCGCTTTCGTGCAGGATCTCGGGAGTGCAGATCTCGCTTTCGCGGCTTATCACGCCGGCGTTTTCAGCCAGATTGTACGCCGCGTAATAGGCGTCGTCGGAATTTACGGCAAGCGATATCCCCGCGTTGCCCAGACGGTAGACCGAAGAAGCGGTGTCTATTCCGGTTTCGGCATAAAAACCGGCAAAGCCCAAAAAGATCAGCTTGTTTTCGGCGTCTATGTCGTTTAGCGATTCCGCTCTGGTGTAGCCCATCGCCACGGCGACCGGGATCTGAGTGCGCGCCATCTGCGAAGCAAAGTCCAATATGCGTTCGGCGCTGCGTTTGTCAAGGCGGTAATTCCGCCCGTCGCGGCGGTATCCGGCGCAGCGCGCAAGCACGCTTTCGGGCGAGCCGCGCAGTATAACGCAGTTTTTGCCTTCCAAAAGACCGAGCACGCGGCTCGCTTCGCCGCGGCTGTCGAATTCGGCTTCTATACGGTAAAAATCTTTTTTGGCTTCTTCTACCGAATAACCCGCTTTTTCGGCGGCTTCCACCACGGCAAGCGTATATTCGCCGCCTTCGTAAACGTGCCCGGGCGCGCCGGAGCGGTGCTTTTTGCGCTTTTGCGCCTGCGGACGCAGCTTTTCTTTGAGCGAAGAGCACAGTATCATACAGCGGATGATGTCGGTCACGTTGGAACCGCTGCGGCTGTTGAATTCGAGCGAGTCGAAGCACACGAAAACTTCTTTAAGCGCAATGGCGGAAGGCGGGAACGCCATATCCTTGCAGCACATCACGGTGTCGGTCTCGGCAATGGCGGGCACGGCTTCGGGCGTGCGGAAAACGCAGCCGGCTTGCAGCGCCTGCGAAAGCGCGGTGCTTTCGCCGTAAAGCATCAGCACGAACGCCGTTTCGCACATGGCGCAGCACGCCACGGCGAGCGCGGTGATGAACGAATCTGAAACGTTCACTCCGCGAAGCACTCCCGTGATCAGCAGTATCAGCGCGCCGAACACCGAAGAAAGCGATATCAGCCGCAGCGCGAACGCCGCATTGCGCAGATATTTCGGCATGCCGTTAGCCGGGTTTGCCGACTTTTTCAGGGCTGTGCGCGTGTTTTTGCCGGTGGCGCAGACAATAGCAGTCGCCTTGCCGGAAGTCACCACGCTGCCGGCATAGACCATGTTTTCGTAAAGCCGGTCGCCGTCGCGCCTGTCGGCGACAAAGCGGGCGTCTTTTTCCACCGAACGCTGTCCGCCCCCGGCGGGCGATTCCATTACGCGGAACGAAGCCGTTTCTATAAGTCGGGCGTCCGCGGGGACTATGTCGTCGGTTTCCAATATTATAATATCTCCCGGGACTAAGCTGCGGCTGTCTGTTACGAACTGCCTGCCTTCGCGCAGGACGGTGGCGCGCGGCGAAGAAAGGCGGTTCATTTTTTCAAAAGTGAGCGAAGCGCGGTATTCCATAAACGCGTTCACGGGGAACGCCAGCACCACGAGCAGCGCGGTGAGCGGATACCACGGGCCGCCGCGGAAGGCGTAAAAAACGAACAGCAGCGCCACGAGCAGCACGTTGGGCAGATTTTTCAGCTGACGTTTGAGCGACCGCATAAACCCTATCGGCATTCCGGTCACGGAATTGTCACCGTGTTTGGCGCGTTTTTGGCGGACCTGGCGGCGGTCGAGCCCGGTGATAAGATCGGAATCAAAGTATTCCGCGACCTCCGCGGGGTACATTTCCGGGGGAGTCAGCGAAAGCTCCGAAAGACGTCTTGCCGAAGCCGCAGTGAAAGTATTAACTTTGGGGTAATCCCTGCCGGCGACGCGGCGGATGTCTTTTTCGGGCATATTACGGTTCCTTGGTTTACTGATTTTGATGGACGAATACGCATTCCACGCAGGCGGTCGTTTCGCCGGCGGGCGCGCGCAGGATTATTTCTTTTACGGGGTCGCCGTAGCTGTCGATTATGCGCGCGGCGGCGACGTCTTCTATATCGGTCTGGATAACGCGGCGCAGATTGCGGGCGCCGTATTTTTCGTCAAAGCCCTTTTTGGCAATAAGCTCGGCTTCGGCGCGGGTGAAAGTGAGCTTTATGCCCTTTTCTTCAAGCGCTTTGGCAAGGTCCGAAAGCATGATCATTGCTATATCGGTGCAGTTTTCCTCGTTCAGGCGGTTGAATACGATAATATCGTCCACGCGGTTGATGAATTCCGGGCGCAGAAAATCTTCCAGCGCTCTGCGGACTTTCGATTCGTCATTGGCGCGCGCGGTGGCGTTGAACCCCGCGGCGGGCGAATAATCGCGGCTGCCGGCGTTCGTTGTCATTACTATAACGGCGTTTTCAAAGTTGCATACCTTGCCGTGCGCATCGGTGATGCGCCCGTCGTCGAGTATCTGCAGCAGGACGTTCAAAACGTCCGGATGCGCCTTTTCTATTTCGTCAAACAGCACCACGCTGTACGGCTTGCGGCGTATTTTTTCGGTGAGCTGCCCGGCGTCGTCGTAGCCCACGTAGCCGGGAGGCGAACCTATCAGACGCGAGACCGTGTGCTTTTCCATGAATTCGCTCATGTCGAGCCGTATGAGCGTGTCGGGAGTATCGAACAGATAATTCGCCAGCACTTTGACAAGCTCTGTCTTGCCCACGCCGGTGCTGCCGGCGAATATGAACGATACCGGCTTGCGCTTTTCGCCTATTCCGGCGCGGTTGCGTTTGATAGACCGCGCGAGCTTGGCGACCGCTTCGTCCTGACCTATGATGCGCTTTTTCAGCTCGGATTCGAGCCGGTCTATTTTTGCGAATTCGTTTTCGGTTATGGCGGAAGCGGGTATGCCGGTCCACACCTCTATGACCTTGGCAAGGTCTTCGGCTGTCAGATACAGCTTGTCGCGTTCGGCGGAAAGCGCGTCGAACCTGCCGCCGCATTTTATAAGCCGTGTCTTGTAATCGGCTATGGTGCGGTAGTCGTCTTCGCCCTTTTCCTCTTTCGCTTCGGCGGCGTCCATTGCCGCCTGCAGGCCTTTCATTTCCGCGGCGACGCTTTGCAGCTCGTTTATCACGGGCGAAGTCATCGCCAGGCGCGAAGCCGCCTCGTCGAGCAGATCTATCGCCTTATCCGGCAGGAAGCGATCGGTTATATAGCGTTCGGAAAGCCGCACGATCTCGTGGATTATGGAGTCGCTTATCTTTACGCCATGGAATTTTTCGTAATAGCCCTTTATACCGCGCAGTATCGCTTCGGTATCCGCCAAGGAAGGTTCGTTTACCGTTACCGGCTGGAAACGGCGTTCAAGCGCGGCGTCGCTTTCTATATATTTGCGGTATTCGGCAAGCGTCGTCGCGCCTATAAGCTGGATCTCCCCGCGTGAAAGCGCGGGTTTAAGGATATTGGCGGCGTTCAGACTTCCTTCCGCGCCGCCGGCGCCGACTATGGAATGGATCTCGTCTATTACAAGAATCACGTTGCCCAGCCGCTTGACGTCGTCTATAAGGCCTTTCATGCGGTTTTCGAACTGACCTCTGAACTGCGTGCCGGCCACGACCGAAGTCATATCCACAAGGTAAACTTCTTTGTCGCGGAGCTTATACGGCACGCTGCCGGACGCTATCTTCTGAGCCAGCAGCTCCGCCACCGCGGTCTTGCCCACGCCGGCTTCGCCTATAAGGCAGGGGTTGTTTTTCTGCCTGCGGCAGAGTATCTGCATAACGCGGCCAAGCTCGGTCTCGCGCCCTATAACGGCGTCCAGACCGCCGGAACGCGCCTTGTCGGTAAGGTTGATGCAGTAGTTGTCAAGGTATTTGCTCTTTTTGCGGTCCGTTCTGCCGGGGGCGGCGGAACGCGTCCTTTCGGTATCGCTTTCGGCGGGGTTGTTTTCGCCGAATATGGCGGAAAGGTCCAGCGCGGGCGCGCGGCCTTCGTCGTCGTCGCCGTCGTCGCCGTCGTCGTCGTTTTCCGCAAGCATGGGGAGCATATCGTTCAGTTCGTCCGCCATGCGTTTGAAATCTTCTTCGGTAATGCCCATTTTTCTAAGCAGATCTTTTTCGGGCTTTATACCTATTTCGTGCGCGCACTGAAGGCAAAGGCCTTCGTTTTTCACTTCGCTGCCGTTCTTGCGGGTAACGAACACCACGGCGGCGCGCTTGCCGCAGCGGTCACACAGTTTTCTTTCCATAATTGCAAAAGTTCCTTTCGTGTAAAGGGGTCGTATATACGGTTTCAGCCGTTCCGGACGTCTTGGCTGCCGGAGCTTTCGGCTTCGGGATCATTGACGAATTTTATGAATACGTTGCGGAAATACATTACAAAGGTGAACAGCATCATGGCGAGCGCGGTGTATGTAACCGCCGCCGCAAGCGTGTCGTTGTAATAGAACAGTATCAGCAGGCACACCGCCAGCGCCAGGACGACCGTGTTCAGCTTGCCGTACCATTTTGCCACCACCAGCTTGCGCGCGCCCTTTTTGGCCAGGTATATCCCGCCCAGCATCATCAAAAAATCCTTAACGAATATCGCGGCGGCGAGAATCACGCCGTAGCGCGTCTTTATTGCAAGCGAAACGCAGGCGGCAAACTGCATAAGCTTATCCGCCGCGGGGTCGATTATCTTGCCCAGGTCGCTCACCCAGCCGTTGCGGCGCGCCAGCCAGCCGTCCAGCACGTCCGTGCCGCTCGCCAGCAGAAAAGTCCCCAGCGCAAAATATTCGTGTTTGTCAAATTCCTTAAAAAACAGGTACACGAACAGCGGCACCATCAGAAGCCGCAGTATCGAAAGCATGTTCGGAATGTTTTTTGCCTTGAAGAGTTTCATACGTCATCTCCGTTGTAATTATATCCCGCTTTTTATTTTCCCAGCAGGAGCGATATGATATCGTGGTTGGCGAACCACTTGAAAACGTAGGTCTTTTCGGGATCTATCTGCATGAAAAATCCGTAGCCCTGCGCTTGAAGATACGGGAGAGCGCGGTCGACTATATACACGAACGCGCTTACGTACAGCAGCGCTATGACCGCGCCGAGCACGATCCCCAGCAGCGTGTTCGCCTGTTTGAGCACCGGAAGCACGAAAATCTTATCCAGCACGAACCCCAGAAGCCGCACGGCAATGAGCGTGCCGAAGAACAGCACTATGAACGAAAGCACCGAGGCGATCATGTCCATGAGCGGTTCCGAAACGAAATTCACAAGCTTTTCGCGCAGTTCGTCCGTACGCTCGTCGCGCCATTTTGACCAGGTCTGTTCAAAATCGGTGGTATCCACTCCGAGCACACGCAGGATCTCTATGAACTTGGGCGATTCCTTGACCTCGTTGGGGTCGTACGTCTCTTCGTCGGAAGAGACTATCTCGGCGAGCCGGGAATTCATTTTTTCTTTAACGCCGGCGCAGGTCTTGCTTTCGAGCATGGCGGTCTTCAGCTTGCCGAAAAACAGCACCACCATAACTATGGCTATTATCAGACTGCCGACCTTTACCAGCGACTTGAAAAACCCGCGCTTTCCGCACATGAATACGGTAATAACGATTATTGCGATAACAAGCACGTCGAGAATTGCGCTCATTCAAAACACCTCCGTCAAAAACTTTCAGTCGGCAGCGCGGCCGCCGGCGGAACGGAACACCGCTTTGCCCTGATAGATAAGTATTATCATGTTTGAATCCGGCTCCGCAACGGCGCACGCGTAAAGCGGTCCGGCGTCTTCACGCGCGGTCTCTTTGCCGCTTGCGGCGTCCACCGTGTAAAGCGTACCCGCCGAATATATGTACGCTTTCCCGTTTATAATGTCTATGCGGCTCACGTCGCCGGTGTATTCCGCGGTCGAAAGCTTTTCGAGCTTTTCGTCGTAAAACACCACGGTAGTCCCGTTGGAAAGCCCTTCTGTCTGAAAAGCCAGCGCGCAGACTTCCTGCGAAAAGCAAAACCGCTTTACCGTATCGCTGCGGAAAGTCACGCACGCTTTTTCGTCGCCTTCGGCGCCGAAAAGCCGCAGCGCCCCGTTGGTGAGCACCGCGTATCCGCCGTCGGCGCGGAAGAACACTTTCCAGGCGATCTCGCCGGGGAATTCGTGTATGCGGTGGTTTTTGGGGTCCGTAACGTCAAAAATGTAAAGCTCGCTCAGATAATCGCCCTGCTGCGTGTTGTTGACCGTGCAGGCGGCGGCAAAAGCGCCGTCGCGCGATATATCTATTGCGGAAACGTATTTGTCGGCGAAATAAAAGTCGAATATCTTGCGGAATTCCGGGTCGTATACTTCTATTCCCGAACGGTAGCCTTTCGCCGCCGTAAGGATGGCGTATCTGCCGGTATCGGCGGAAGAGCACAGCCCGTAAATGGGGTAGCGGGCGTTGTGCGTGTAGACCCGGGCGTAAACGGTATAGGCGTTCAGCGTGGAAGATCCGCAGTCGCACACCAAAAGATTATGCCCGCTGGCGACGCACATCGGGTCGTTCATAAAGTCGCGGTCTCGCAGAAAACGTTCGCCGCTCTTGTCGAATATCTGCACTCCGTTGCTGTCGCATATCACAAGGTCGCCGCTGACCGTGAGTGCGCGGGTCCCGGGCGAAGCGTCAAATTCGATGAGCGCGCCGTCGGCGATCTCGGTATCCATGTCTATGGACATGAATTTGAGCAGATACCTGAAGTTTTCCACGTTAAGCTGATCGCTGTAAAAAGTGAACCCGCCTATGACGAAAAACAGCAGTCCGAGCAAAAGTATATATTTAAGCTTGTTCATCCGCCTGCCCAGGATCTCGTAGTAATTGAGCTCGGGTTCGGGCAGTTCAAACGAAGGATCGCGCTTCTTTTTGTTGGAAAAGATCGAAAAAGCACCCATATTCAGTAAAACACCCTGTTAAGGAACAACCCCTGCGCCGGCGCGGTCCGCCCGGCCGCCTTGCGTTCCTTTCGTTCGATTATCTCGGCAACGCCAACGCGTATCCTGCCGGAAATTATATCCAGCACGGTGCCGACCATTATTCTTACCATGTTGTATAAAAACCCGTTTGCCGAAACGTAGATCTTTATATACTCGCCGTCGCGTTCGGCGCGGAATTCGGTGACGGTGCGGACCGTGTCCGTTATCTTGCTGCGCGCCGCCATGAACGACCGGAAATCGTGCGTGCCAAGGTACCCGGCCCCGATGCGCGTTATCTCGTCGGCGTCCAGCGGCTTTTTGTAAAGGTACGCCGTATCGGGCGAAAACGGATCTTTTATATACGAATTGCGTATGACGTAGACGTATTGCTTGCCCTTTGCCGAATAGCGCGAATGGAAAGAATCGTCCACCGTAACGGCTTTCAGTACCGAAATATCGTCCGGCAGCCGCAGATTCAGCGCCAGCGGCAGCTTTTCGTCCGGCACGCCGGCGAGCGAATCTATGTGGCACCAGTATTCACGCGCGTGCACGCCGGAATCAGTGCGGCTGCAGCCGGAAAGCTTTACGCTCCTTCCAAGCAGATCTTCTATGGCGTTTTGCAGCGTCTTCTGTACCGAAGGGAATTTATCCTGCACCTGCCATCCGGCGTAGCGCGTGCCTTTGTATGCGATCATAAAAGCGGTCTTCATTATATTATCTCATATCCGTTCAAAAAGAATACGCCCACGCAGCATGCTGTCATCAGGAAAAGGAATATGAAGTCCCACGCGGTGCAGTGAAGCACTTTCATGCGGGTCCTGCCTTTTCCGCCGGTGTAAAGACGGCATTCCATGGCTTCCGCCAGCTCCAGCGCGCGCCTGACCGCGGAATAGAACAGCGGCACCAAAATCGGTATAAGCGATTTTACGCGCTTGATCAGTCCGCCCGTGTCAAACGACACGCCGCGCGATTTCTGCGCCGAAATTATTTTTTCGGTCTCTTCCACCAGCGTGGGGATGAATCTGAGCGCTATGGTCAGTATCATGGAAAAATCGTGTACCGGCACGCCTATGAACCTTAACGGCGAAAGCACGCGTTCCAGCCCGTCGGTCATATCGAGCGGCGACGTGGTGTAGGTGAGTATCACGGAAGTCCCAATAACAAGGCATATCAGCCGCATCATCAGCATGACGGAATTTATTATGCCCTCTTTGTAAATGTGGATGAACTTCCATTCCACAAGCAGCGTTTCGCCTTTTACGAAAAACAGGTTTATTATTGCGGTGAACGCAAGTATGAACGCCAGCGGCTTTACCGAACGCAGTATCACCTTTAAGTTGATGCGCGACATCGCCACGAGTATGACCGTTTCCGCGAGTACCGCCGCGAACGCCGCGGTCGACGACGAAGCAAGCGCGGTGACAAGGAACACTATCAATATTATTATCTTAAAGCGGGCGTCTGTCTTGTGAAGCAGGGAATTTCCGGGGAAAAACTGCCCGGCGGTGATGTCTTTTATCATGCTTCCACCTCCGGCCCCACATAAGGCAGCAGCGTTTTTACCGCGTAATCCACTGTGTAGATATCGGTGCGGTCACATTTGCCGCGCTTTTTAAGCTCCAGGAACAGCCGCGTAATCTGCGGTACGTCAAGCGAAGCCGCAAACAGCTTTTCGGCGTTGGCGAATATCTCCTGCGGGGTCCCCTGCATAAAGACTTCGCCTTCTTTCAGCACAACTATGTTTTCGGCGTATTCGGCTATGTCTTCCATGCTGTGGCTGATCAGCAGCATGGTCGCGCCTTCGGAATCGCGGTATTCGCGCAGGCCGCGGAATATCTCTTCCTTGCCCTGCGGATCCAGCCCCGCCGCCGGCTCGTCGAGCACGAGCACCTGTGGCCGCATGGCTATTACGCCCGCTATGGCGGCGCGGCGTTTCTGCCCGCCGGATATTTCGAACGGAGAGCTTTCCAGCGCGGCGCCGTCCAGCCCGCAAAAACGCGCGGCGAGCGAAACGCGTTCGCTTATCGCTTCGTCTTCAAGCCCCATGTTGCGCGGGCCGAACGCGATATCGCGACGGACCGTGTCTTCGAAAAGCTGATATTCGGGGTATTGGAACACCAGCCCCACCTTAAAGCGCACGCTGTTAGTGAACTGCTTGCTTTGATTAATGTCTTCGCCTTCAAGGAACACCTTGCCTTCTTCGGGCTTCAGCAATCCGTTCAGCAGCATGGCGAGCGTGGATTTTCCGCTGCCCGTGTGGCCTATTATGCCCGTTATCTTCCCCTTGGGGAATTCAAGAGATATGTTTTTGAGCGCGACCTTTTCAAACGGCGTCCCAACGCCGTAGCGGACGGTCACGTTTTCGAGCCGCAGCGCCGCGTCGCAGGCCTGCTCCGCGGACTTTTCCGACGCCGGCACCGGCACTGTGCGCAAGATCAACGGTTCAAGTATATCGGCGGCCTCCATGGCGTGCAGCGCGGAAGTCGGCGTGCACTTGCCCGCTTTGCCCAGCTTGTACATCAGCTCGGTCACCTGCGGGACAGCAAGATGCGCTTCCAGCACGCGTTCCACCTGCGAAAACACCTGCTCCGGAGTGCCGTCGGCGGTTATCCTGCCGCCGTTCATCACCAGCACGCGGTCGGCTTCTATCGCTTCGTTCATGTGGTGCGTTATCGAAATTACCGTTATGCCTTTTTCGCGGTTGAGCTTTTTCATGGTCTCGACGATGTCGCGCTGGCCGGAAGGGTCGAGCATAGACGTGGATTCGTCGAATATTATGCATTCGGGCTCCATTGCGAGTATTCCGGCTATCGCCACGCGCTGCTTCTGCCCGCCCGAAAGCTTGTAGGTGGAATGCTTTGCGTATTCCGTCATGCCCACGGCGGCAAGCACGTTATCCACGCGCTCGCGTATCTCTGCGGAAGGCACGCCGAGATTTTCCGGGGCGAAAGCCACGTCTTCTTCCACCACCGACGCTACTATCTGGTTATCCGGATTCTGAAACACCATGCCGCACTTTTTGCGTATGTCGTATTCGCGTTCTTCGTCGTCGGTGCGCATGCCGGCCACCTCCACGTACCCTTCGGTAGGGGCGAGCATCCCGCACAGCAGCTTTGCAAGCGTGGACTTGCCGCTGCCGTTGTGGCCGATTATCGCGGTGAAGGTGCCTTTTTCTATTTCCAACGAAACGCCGTTGATAACGGTGGGCAGGTCTTCTCTGTATTTAAAGCGGAGATCCCGCACGTTTATAAATGCCATATCGGTTCCTTTTTTGCTGTGATTTATTGTTCCGCCTGCCAGCGCGCCGCGCTGCCGCAGGGAAGATACAACCCGCTCTGCGTTACTTTGAGCCCTATTTCGTCGGCGCAGACCGTGCCGCCGAAACGGGGGACGAGCGTTTTGCTCAGGATGTACCCGCACACCGAAGGCGAAAGCCCCGTCGTGTAGGAATTCAGGATGACGAACGAAGGGCTTTCGTTGAGCACGCCGCTGATGGCTGTTACCAGCTCGTCCAGCCGTTCTTCCAGCACCCATTTTTCGCCTTTCGGTCCTCTGCCGTAAGACGGCGGATCGAGTATGATCGCGTCGTAAAACGAACCGCGCCGCTTTTCGCGTTCCACAAATTTAAGGCAGTCGTCCACTATAAAGCGCACCGAATCCGCCGGCAGTGAAGAAAGCGCAGCGTTCTGCTTAGCACGCGCCACCATGCCTTTGGAAGCGTCCACGTGGCACACGAACGCGCCCGCGTCCGCCGCCGCGACGGTAGCGCCCCCCGTGTAGGCGAAAAGGTTCAGCACTTTCAGCCGCTTGCCGGCGATGCGATTGCGCATATATTCCCAGTTGGCGGCCTGTTCGGGGAACAGCCCCGTATGCTTGAACCCCATGGGCGAAAGCAGAAAGCGCAGTTTTCCGTAATCCACCGTCCATTCCTCGGGGACATCTTTTTTTATCCACTCTCCGCCGCCGGACGAAGAACGGCGGTACACCGCGTCGGGCTTTTTCCACAACGGGTGTTTCTTTTCGCCTTTCCATATCACTTGCGGATCGGGGCGGATGAGTATGTATTTGCCCCAGCGCTCCAGGCGTTCGCCGTCCGAAGCGTCGAGCAGCTCGTAATCGGTCCAGTTATCTGCTTTGAACATGTTACCTTCCTGTGTTTTTCAGCTTTCGGCTTTGTCGCCGAACGAAAGCTGTTCGGAATTTTTGCGCGGATCTTTATTTGGTACGGCAAGCCCCAGATGGCGGTATGCCGAAGCCGTCGCCATGCGTCCGCGCGGAGTGCGGTTCAAAAAGCCCAGCCGCAGCAGGTACGGCTCGTAGACGTCTTCAAGCGTCACGCTTTCTTCGCCTATTATCGCGGAAAGCGTTTCCAGCCCCACCGGGCCGCCGTCGAAATGCTGTATAATGGCGGTCAGCATCCTGCGGTCAACGGCGTCAAGCCCCAGCTCGTCCACGTCCAGCGAACGCAGCGCGGTGTCCGAGATCTCGCGCGTGATAGTCCCGTCGCCGAGTACGGTGGCAAAATCGCGCACGCGCTTCAAAAAGCGGTTGGCTATACGCGGCGTCCCGCGTGAACGGCGCGCTATCTCGTAAGCGCCCTCGGGCGTTATGCCGGTCTCAAGTATCCCCGCCGAACGCGTCACTATGCGCGCAAGCTCTTCGGCTTCGTACAGGTCTAACCTGAAACTCATGCCGAACCTGTCGCGCAGGGGCGCCGAAAGCCGCCCGGCGCGTGTGGTGGCGCCTATGAGCGTGAACTTTTTTAACGGTATGCGCAGCGACCTCGCCGAAGGCCCCTTGCCGACCATAACGTCTATCGCAAAGTCTTCCATGGCGGGGTACAGCACTTCCTCCACCGCGCGGGGGAGCCGGTGTATTTCGTCTATAAAGAGTATGTCGTTGGTTTCCAGCCCGGTCAACAGCGCCGCAAGGTCGCCCACTTTTTCTATGGAAGGGCCGGAGGTGATCTTAAGGTTCACGCCGAGTTCCGACGCGATTATGCACGAAAGCGTGGTCTTGCCCAGCCCGGGGGGGCCGTGGAGCAGGACGTGGTCCAGACTGTCGCCGCGCTGGCGGCACGCTTCCAGAAAAACGCGCAGATTCTTTTTTACTTTTTCCTGCCCCACGTATTCGTCCAGCGTGTGCGGGCGGAGCGATATTTCGTTTTCGGCGTCCTCGTCGGTGAATTCTCCGCCGGTGATTCGCGAATTGAAATCGTAATCGTATTCTGCTCCGTCAAACGGAGCGTTCTGGTTTATGGGCATATTCCCTCCGTCTGCTCAGGTTCAGCCCAGGCGGCTGAGCTTTTTGAGCGCGTCTTTTATTATGTTTTCAAGCGGCTGGTCGGCATTTACGCCGCGCAGCGCCTCGGCGGCTTCGGACCTTGAAAAGCCCATGACCGCAAGCGTGTCCGCCGCGTCCGCAAGCGCCGAAGGCAGCGGTGACGCGGAAGCGGGCCCGCCGGAAAGATCCAGCTTGCCTTTGAGCTCTATTATGACTTTCTGCGCGGTCTTCAGCCCCACTCCGTTCGCGCGCGAAATGGCTTTTGCGTCGCCGTTCGCCACAAGACCGGCCAGCGACTGTGGGGTGTAAAGCGAAAGTATCGCCATTGCGGCTTTGGGGCCCACGCCGGACACCGAAAGCAGCTTTATAAAGCATTCGCGTTCTTCTTCGGTGAAAAAGCCGAACAGCTCCATGGCGTCTTCGCGCACGTTCAAATAAGTGTAAAGCTGCGCTTGTTTCTGATACAGCGGTGCCAGCTTTTCGTGCGTGGCGAGCGAAACGTAAAGCATATAGCCGACCCCGTTCGATTCGAGCACCGCCATGTCGGGGGCCAGCACCGTAAGCGTGCCTTTAACGTAGTAATACATTCCGTGAACTCCTTATCTGTTGAATATGCTCGGCACCGCGTGCATGGCGTGGTTGCCGTGGCAGATCGCCGCCGCAAGCGCGTCGGCCGTATCGTCGGGCTTGGGGTCGGAATCCAGCTTGAGTATGACGCGCGTCATATAGATGACCTGTTTCTTTTCCGCTCTGCCGTACCCCACGACCGATTGCTTTATCTGCAGCGGGGTGTATTCGTAAATATCCAGCCCCTGTTTCTGCGCCGCCAGCAGTATTACGCCGCGCGCCTGCGCGACCGCCACTTCGGTCTTCTGATTGGTGTTGAAGAACAACTCCTCCACCGCCATCACGTCCGGCTTGCGGCGGACTATTATTTCGGTGAGCTTGTCGTATATCTGCTCCAGACGGACTTCCAGAAGCTGCCGTGGCTTTGTGATGATGGAGCCGTATTCCAGCGCGCGGAACTTGCCGCCTTGCGCTTCGATAACGCCCACGCCCACGGTCGCAAGTCCGGGGTCGACGCCTATAATAAGCATAAATTCCTCCCAAAGCGATAGTCTGTATATTTTAACACTTTATATTATCACATATCTTGCGTCCAGTCAATAAAATGGCGGCATAATTTTTGTTAAAAAACTGAAAAATCCCAAAAACTTAAAAAAAGGGTATTGCAAAATCGCAAAAAGGGTATTATTATATACAGCGCAGATAACCAAATACATTTGCGGGAGGCAAAAAAATGACAAAAGAAGAAATAATCGAACTTATCGCCAAGAAGCTGCGCATAGACGTTAATTCCATAGAAGACGATTCCAACCTCGTAACAGACCTCGGCGCCGATTCGATCGACCTCGTCGAACTGCTTATGGAAATCGAAAGCGCGCTCGACGTCACCGTTTCCGACGAAGAGGCGGCCGAACTCAAGACGGTCCGCGACGTTGTGGATTTTATAGAAGAGCACGAATGAACGCCGCGCTCCGGGTGCCGTCCGCGCCCGGCGCAGGCAGCGGTATCAAATTAAGGGTGGCTTTTCGCCGTAAGGCGTAAAGCGCCTTTTTGTTGTCCGCGTCCGCCCCGCCCAAAACAAAGACGGCCCGCCCGTCTTTTGGGCGGACCGTGATCGAGCGGTCTTCCGCTTTCCGTCATTTTGCGATCCCGGCTTTTTTCGCGGCGGAAAAAAGCTTTTCCGCAAGCGCGGGTTCCGGCTGAGTCAGCGGCAGCCGGACTTCGGCGCCGCACAGCCCCATTTGCGCAAGCAGCGATTTCACGGGCGCCGGATTCGGCTCGCAAAACAGCAGCTTTTCGGTCTCTGTCAGGGTGTCCTGAATGGCCTGCGCAAGCTTCACGTCGCCGCCGGCGAACGCCGCATAAAGCTTTTTTATCCGTTTCGGCGCGGCGTTGGATATGACCGACACCGCGCCCGCCGCGCCCAGCGCCAGGAACGGAAGTATAAGAGCGTCACAGCCGCAGTAAATATCCAGCGCGCCGCGGCACAGCGCAAACGTGCGCGCGGCCTTTTCAAGGTCGGGGTCCGCCTCTTTTATCCCGCACACGCGGTCCAGGCATGCAAGCTCGGCGTACTGTTCAGGCGTCACGTTCATTCCGGTGCGCCCGGGCACGTTGTATATCAGCACCGGCACGTCCGAGCTTTCGCATATGGCGGCGTAATGGGCAAAAAGCCCGCGGCCCGTGGCTTTGTTGTAATAGGGCGTCACCGCCATAACGGCGTCGGCGCCGCACAGGCAGGCGCGTTCCGCAAGACGGCAGGCGCGGCGGGTATCGTTGCTGCCCGCGCCGGCTATGACAGGGACTCTGCCGCGCACCTGACGCACGCAAAAGTCCACTGCCTGCGCGTGCTCCTCTTCGCTCAGAGTCGCGCTTTCGCCGGTGGTGCCGCAGACCACCAGCGCGTCCGTCCCGCCCGTGAGCTGAAACTCCACCATCCGGGCAAAAGCCGTCCAATCTATCCCGTCCTTGGAAAAAGGCGTTGCCAATGCTGTGGCAATGCCTTTGAACACAGGAGGGTGTTCCATAAAAATTTTCCCTTTCTTGCAAAATTACTTGAAATATGCGGCGGGATACATTATAATACGGTTACAAGGGATATTATACCCTTGCCCTCCGCACAGTACAGTTTATTCAGGAGCTTTTACATATGCCAAACCTTCCGGATCTCACCCGGCTTTCTTCGTACTACTACGATCTTCCGCCCCGTTTAATAGCCCAGACGCCCATAGAAAAGCGCGATTCGTCGCGCCTGCTCGTGCTCGACCGCGCCACGGGGGCGATCTCTCACGGCGCGTTCACGGACGTGCTTTCATATATCCGTCCGGGCGACGCGCTCGTCATC
The DNA here is from genome assembly GCA_902772845.1 of uncultured Ruminococcus sp. GTDB lineage: Bacteria > Bacillota > Clostridia > Oscillospirales > CAG-382 > UBA1206. The sequence continues at coordinate 31,787 of CACYCI010000004.1, read as the reverse complement.
AACGACACAAAAGTCATCCCTGCGCGCATAATGGGCAAAAACCCCGCGCGCACCGGCGCCGTGGAAACGCTGCTTCTGAAGCGCGTGGAAGGCGACGAGTGGAACTGCCTTGTAAAGCCGGGCAAAAAAGCGCGTCCGGGCGACGTGCTGGAATATTCGCCGTCGCTGCGCGGAACGGTCGTTTCTGTGGACGAAGAAGACGGCTCGCGCCGGATCCGCTTTGAATATCAGGGCAATTTCCTCGCCCTGCTGGATGAGGTCGGCGCCATGCCGCTGCCGCCGTACATAAAAGAAAGACTGCGCGACAAAGACCGCTACCAGACCGTTTACGCCAGCCGCGAGGGCTCCGCCGCCGCGCCTACCGCGGGGCTGCACTTTACAAAAGAACTGCTCGCCGAGCTCGAAAGCAGGGGAGTCAAAGTGGTCCGCGTGCTGCTGCACGTCGGGCTCGGAACGTTCCGTCCGGTAAAGGAACAGAACATACTCGAACACAAAATGCACACCGAACACATAGAGCTCACCCCCGCCGCCGCAGACGAGCTCAATTCCGTGCGCGCGTCGGGCGGCAGGATATTCGCCGTCGGGACAACGTCGTGCCGGCTGCTCGAAAGCTGCGCGGACGGTTCCGGCAAGCTTTCGCCCTTCTGCGGCGAGACCGGGATATTCATATACCCGGGCTACCGGTTCAAGGCGGTGGATGCGCTCATAACCAATTTCCACCTGCCCGAAAGCACGCTCATCATGCTCGTTTCGGCTTTTGCCGGTTACGAAAACACCATGAAAGCGTACAAGGAAGCGGTGGAGCAGGAATACCGTTTCTTCAGCTTCGGCGACGCGATGCTCATCAAATAATTTTTCGCCATGCTTCGTTGCTCCTCAAAAGCGGCTCGACGTAGATGGACTACGCCTTCGCCTTGCTTTTTCCGGTGCGCCTCGCCTGACAAAAAATTCTTTTGATGAGAAATGGAAAAACACGGCGACGCGATGCTCATCAAATAATTTTTCGCCATACTTCGTTGCTCCTCAAAAGCGGCTCGACGAAAGCAGTGAATACAGCGAAGAGCGAATATTTAAGAGTGAACAGTTAAAAAGCCGGGAGAAAATCGATCGATGAAAAAAGCCATAGTCATAGGCGGGCAGACCGGCGCGGGCAAGACCTCGCTCGCCATAGAGCTTTGCCGCGCGTTCGGCGGCGAGATAATCTCCGCCGATTCAATGCAGGTCTACCGCAAAATGGATATAGGGACCGCAAAACCTTCTGCGGAAGAGCTTGCGCTCGTCCCGCACCATCTTATAGACATACTCGATATCAGCGAACGGTTTTCTTCGGCGGATTTTGTCGCGCGCGCGACGGCCGCGCTGGAAGATATCACTTCGCGCGGGAAGATCCCGTTCGTCGTGGGCGGCACGGGGCTTTATTCGCAGATGCTGTTCGATTCGTTTTCGTTAAGTCAAAGCGCGGGCGACCCGGAAATACGTCGGGCGCTTACGGAAGAGGCGGAGCGCCGCGGCGCGGAAACGCTTTACGCCGAGCTTTGCCGCATAGATCCCGATGCCGCCGCGCGCACTCAGGCGAACAACGTGCGCCGCGTCGTGCGGTATCTCGAAATTTACCGCGCCACCGGCATTACGCCCACCCGTATGAACGAACTGAACAATTCCGGCGAGCGCGAATACGAACCGCTGTATTTCTGCCTGTGGTCGGAAGACCGATCGCTGATCTATTCGCGCATAGACGCGCGAGTGGACAAGATGTTCGGGCAGGGGCTCGAAGAGGAAGCGCGTTCGCTTTGGGAAGCCGGGCTGGAACAAGCCCCCACCGCTTCCGCGGCAATAGGTTACAAAGAACTTTTTCCGTACTTCCGCGGGGAATGCGGGCTGGATGAAGCGGTTGCGCTCATCAAGCAGCATTCACGCAATTACGCCAAGCGTCAGCAGACGTTTTTCAAACGCATAAAGGGCTGCGTTTTTGCAGATATAGCCCGCGACCCTTCGCTGCGGGCGGAACAGCTCGTGCGAGAATATCTGGAGCGTTGAAGTGAAACATTATCTGAAACACATTTTAATGGGCGTCGCCGCGCTGGCGGTGCTGTTCTACGTCGGGCTGCAGGTCCGGCTTTCGGTAGGCGATATGATCGAAGTCGAAAGCGCGGTCTACGGTTCGACCGACCGCGCCGTTTCGGCGGAAGCATACGTATTCCGCGACGAAACGCCCATAACGGTCGCCGGCAGCGGCACGCCGTGCTATTATTTTGCCGACGGCGCAAAGGTCGCGCGCGGCGCCGATATCCTTACGGTCTACCGCAGCGAAAGCGACGCCGCCTTGCAGGAAGAGATCAACTCGCTCGAAAAGAAGATCGCCATACTCGAACGCTCGTCCGTTATAAAGGTCTATTCCACCAACGATCTCGAAACGCTCGACCGCGACATTTCCGAACGCGTGTATTCCATAATATATTCGGTCAATTCGGGCAATCTGCGCATGGCTTCCATGAACGAAGACGAGCTGCTCGTGCTGCTGAACCGGCGCACCGCCGTTATGACCGCCGCCGGCGGATACGACATCGTCATAAACGAATACCGCCGCCGTATAAGCGAGCTCAGGTCTTTGCTCACCGAAACGCCGCTCACCGTGCGCGCCGGCGATTCCGGCTATTTCTATTCCACCACCGACGGCTATGAATACACTTTCACCATGGGGCTGCTTAACGGGCTGACGCTGGAACAGTACGATTCCTTGCGCGACGTCACTCCGCGTTTTTCTTCCGCAAGTCTTAACGTGGGCAAAATAGTCGCGTCGCCGCGCTGGTATGTTACCGTGAGTCTGGATAAAAAGACTCTTTCGCGCCTGACGGGCGGAAAGAGCGCGTATTATCTGTATAAACTGCGTTTTCCGTATTCCGACGGCAGAACGCTGGACATGCGTCTTGAAAAGGTCGTTTCGCAGACCAATTACGATACCGCCGTGGCGGTGTTTTCCACCGACGTCATAGTCCAGGGGTTCAACTACACACGCAGCCAGCCGGTCGAAATAGTCGCCGAATCTTTTTCCGGCATAAAAGTGCCCGCGGCGGCGATACGCGTCATAGACGGCAAGGTGGGCGTATATACGCTGGACGGCACCGTGGTCAAATTCAAGACCACCGAAGTGCTTTACGAAGAAAACGGCTATTGCTTCTGCAAACCGCCGTACCCCGAAAAGATAGACCGCGTTTCCAAAAGCGCGCTTTCGCTTTACGATCCGGTCATAGTATCGGGCAGGGATCTTTACGAAGGGAAGATTGTGAAATGAGTGTTTCGGACATTCAGCTGCAAAACAACGTAAAAGCCGTGCTCGCCGCCGCCGGGACAAAGGCGCGCGTGCTCGCCGCCACCAAGACGGTAGACGCGGCCACGGTGAACAAGATCTACGATATGGGCGTTCACCTTATAGGCGAAAACCGCGTTCAGGAGCTGCTGGAAAAGCTGCCGCTGCTCGATAAGCGCTTCGAGATCCACTTTATAGGGCGCCTTCAGCGCAACAAGGCAAAATATATCGTCGGCAAGGTCGCGCTGATCCATTCGCTGGATTCGGCAGAGCTCGCCCAAGAGATAGAAAAACAGGCGTCTCGCCGCGGGATCGTACAGGATTGCCTGGTCGAAGTGAATCTGGGCGGCGAACAGGCCAAGGGCGGAGTCGCGCTCGAAGAGCTGGACGGTTTTCTGCAGCGGATAAGCGGTTTTGAGCACATAAGGGTGCGCGGATTGATGGGCGTGGTACCGAAAACCGAAGAAAAAGAAAAATTATCTGCTTTTTTTACAAAAATAACGAAAAAATTTATTGACATCAAGCACCAAAATGTGGATAATAGTAATATGGCTAATGTCAGCATGGAAATACTTTCGCTCGGCATGACCCACGATTACGTCACGGCGCTGGAATGCGGCTCCAACCTGATCCGTATAGGCGAAGGCATCTTCGGGGCGCGCGCTTATCCGCCCGCGGCGGAAGAGAACTGAAAAATCATTATTTTAATACGGAGGAACCAAACTAATGGGAATCTTTGATTTTGTACGCAACACCTTCAACGGCGAAAACAACGGCGAAGACGATTACAAGAAAGAATACGACGACGATATGGAAGAAGATACCGCTTCCGTTTCCACCGGCGCCGTGCGCGAAAGCAGCAGCGTGGTCAGCCCCGTCAATCTCGAAATGAAAGTCTGCAAACCTTCGAGATACGACGAAGTCGCCGGCATAGCCACCCATCTGCTCCAGCACAAGACCGTTGTGCTCAACCTCGAAAGCGCTAACAGAGAAATAGCCATTCGCATTATAGATTTCCTTTCCGGCGTAACCTTCGCCATCAAAGGCCAGATCAAAAACGTGGCAAGCTCTACATACGTCATCACTCCCGACCACGTCGAAGTGACCGGCGACCAGAAAGCCGCGGAAGCAGCCGCTCAGACCGAACAGCCCGCCGCAAAACAGCCCAGGGAATTTTTCTGATACGGGGCGCCGCCCGCCTGCGGGCGTACCTTATTGAAATATCCGAGGTCATAACGTGCTCATAATCGCTCTGATAAAAAGCACGGCCACGGTAATGCTGGCCGCGCTGTCTCTTCTTATAGTCATAAGGGTGATCTACCCTGTTTTTGCGGACCCCGAACAGAGTCTGCTCTATTCGTTTGCCTATGCGACGACGCAGCCGTGCGCTCAGCCGATATCCGATTTCCTTTCCAAAAAGCTGGAACTCCCCATAGCCACGGACGATATCGGCGCGGTGGTAGTCCTGATGATAATCACCGTCGTGCGCACAGTCCTTGCGTTTTTAGGTTAAAAATATCACCGTTCCGGAGGTAATATAATGCTCGCACCGCACGAACTTAAAAATAAATCCTTCACAAAGACCATGCGCGGCTATAACCCGCAGGAGGTCGATGAATACATAGATTTCCTTGTGGAAAACTATACCGCGCTCTATCGCGAAAACAGCGAGCTCGAGCGCAAGCTCAAGATCGTCGTCACGAATCTCGACGAGCTCAAGGACGAAGAGGAATCCATTCGCTCCACGCTGCTCAAATCGCAGAAACTCAGCGAAAAGATCATCCGCGACGCCAACGAGAAAGCCGACGTCATAACGTCTTCCATAAAAGACCGCTGCGACGCCATAATCGCCGATTTCCGCGAGCAACTTGGCGAAGAAAAGAAAGAAATGTGGCAGATCCGTACCAAGGTGCTGGATTTCAAAAAGAACGTTTACGATCTTTACCGCGCTCATATAGAAGAGCTGCAGTCCATTTCGGTCAACGAGCTCGAAGATATCGTGCTCCCCAACGAATCCGAAATAGTCGGCAAGATCTTCACCGACGTCAAGGGCGCTATCCGCGACGGCATAGCCACCGACGAAAAAGAGCGTGAAGATACCGATCTCAACGCCGAACCCGCGCCCGCCGCCCCCGCCGAAGAGGAGCCCGCCGCAGCAGTTTCGGACGAGGAATATCTGCGCACGCTGCAGCAGAAAGAACCGCCCGCGCCCGAAAATACCGCGCCGGAGGAAGACGCCGGGCAGGACGCCGAATAAGCGCTTACCTAAAAACCGCCGGAAAAGCGGTTTTTCTTCCGTTATAAAAGAATTCACACGCAAGAGGAATGCAAAATGATCGACTACAAGAACACACTCAACCTGCCCGCCACGGAATTCCCCATGCGGGCAAATCTGCCGCAGAAGGAGCCCGAAACTCAGAACAGATGGGAAACCGAAGAGCTTTACCGGCTCATTCAGGAACGCAACGAAGGCAAGCCGCAGTTCCTGCTCCACGACGGCCCTCCGTTCAGCAACGGCAACATCCATATGGGCACCGCCATGAACAAGGTGCTCAAGGATATCATAGTCAAATTCAAATCCATGACCGGCTTTTCGGCGCCGTACGTTCCCGGCTGGGATAACCACGGTATGCCCATAGAATCGGCTATCATAAAGAAGAACAAGCTCGACCGCAAAAAGATGTCGGTGCCCGAATTCCGCAAGGCGTGCGAAAAATTCGCTTCCGATTTTGTGGATATCCAGCGCGCTTCTTTCAAGCGCCTGGGCGTGCTTGGCGATTGGGATCATCCGTACCTCACCATGGACCCCGCATTCGAATCCGCCGAAATGAAAGTTTTCGGCAAGATGTTCCAAAAAGGGTATATCTACAAAGGGCTCAAGCCGGTATACTGGTGCCCCAAGGACGAGACCGCGCTCGCCGAAGCCGAGATCGAATACAAAGACGCAAAATGCACTTCCATCTACGTCCGCTTCAAGGTCAGCGACGATAAAGGCAAGCTTTCCGGCATTTGCCCGCTCGAAAACACATATTTCATAATCTGGACCACCACGCCGTGGACTCTTCCCGGCAATATGGCTATCGCGCTCCACCCGCGCGACACGTACTGCGTGGTCAACGCCGGCGGGGCTTACTATATACTCGCAAAGCCGCTGGTCGAACAGACGCTCGCGCAGGCAGGGATCACAGAATACGAAACCGTTTACGAAGCGCCCGGCAGCTTTTTCGAATACATGACCGCGTCGCATCCTTTCCTCGATCGCAAAAGTCTTGTTTGCTGCGCCGAATACGTTACAATGGAAAGCGGCACCGGCTGCGTTCACACCGCGCCCGGTTTCGGCGCCGACGACTATTACACCGGTATGCGCTACGGCATAAAGATAGTGGTCCCCGTGGACGACCGCGGTTATCAGACCGAGGAAGCCGGCAAGTTCGCCGGTATGTTCTACGAAGATTCCAACAAGGCGATACTCGACGATATGCGCGAAAGCGGCGCTCTGTTCGCTTCCAAAGAGATCGTCCACCAGTATCCGCATTGCTGGCGCTGCAAGTCGCCTATCATATTCCGCGCCACGCCGCAGTGGTTCTGCTCGGTGGAAGCGTTCCGCGACAAAGCGGTCGCGGCTTGCGCCGACGTAGACTGGATCCCCGCCTGGGGCGGCGACAGAATGGTCTCCATGATCAAAGAACGCGCCGACTGGTGCATTTCGCGCCAGCGCCACTGGGGACTTCCCATCCCGGCGTTCTACTGCGCCGATTGCGGCGAAGTCATTTGCACCGAACAGACTATAGAAAAGATCTCCGCCCTGTTCGCCGAGCACGGCTCCAATATCTGGTTCGAAAAAGAAGCCGAAGAGCTGCTGCCCGAAGGTTTCGTCTGCCCTAAATGCGGCGGCAGACACTTTACCAAAGAGACCGATACTCTGGACGGCTGGTTCGACAGCGGTTCCACCCATTACGCGGTCATAAAGGGCCGCGGCATCGGCTGGCCCGCCGATCTGTATCTCGAAGGCGCCGACCAGTACCGCGGATGGTTCCAGTCCTCGCTGCTCACCGCCGTGGGCGCGCTCGAAAACGGTGCTCCCTATAAGCAGGTGCTCACGCACGGCTGGGTCGTCGACGGCGAAGGCAAAGCCATGCACAAATCGCTCGGCAACGCCATAGCTCCCGAAGAGATAATCAAGAAATACGGCGGCGATATGCTCCGCCTGTGGGTCGCCGCTTCGGATTACCGCGTGGACGTGCGCGCTTCTGAAGAAATATTCAAGCAGCTTTCGGAATCCTACCGCAAGATCCGCAACACGCTGCGCATACTGCTCGCCAACCTGGGCGAAGGCGATTTCGATCCCAATACCGACGCCGTTTCTTACGACGCGCTCGAACCGCTCGATAAATGGATCCTTTCGCGCCTGAACAAGCTGGTGAAGACAGTGAACGAGGCGTATTCGGCTTACGAATTCCATATAGTCTACCACGAGATCCACAATTTCTGCTCTATCGACCTTTCCAAGGTCTACGTTGATATAACCAAAGACCGCATGTATTGCGAAAAGAAAGATTCCGTGTCGCGCCGCGCCGCGCAGACAGTAATGTACGCGGCGGCTTCGGCAATAATCCGTATGCTTTCGCCGGTGCTTTCGTTCACCGCCGAAGAGGCGTGGGGATATATGCCGCACAAGAAGAGCGACGACGCGCGCAGCGTCTTCCTCAACGATATGCCTGCATACGACGCGGGTATCTGCTTCGATTCTCTTGAAGAAAGCTACGACAAACTTTTCGAATATCGCGACACCGTGCTCAAAGCGCTGGAAGAAGCGCGCGCCGCCAGAGTCATAGGCAAATCGCTCGACGCGGACCTGGTGATCTACGCGCCCGAAGGCAACGAAGCGTTAAAGGTGTTTGCCGAACACGCCGACTGCCTTGACACGATATTTATCACCAGCAAGGTCGAACTTGTCGCCGGCGAAGTCCCCGAAGGCGCTTATCACGACGAAACGTACGGCATTTCGGTGGTCGTAAAACCCGCCTCGGGCGAAAAATGCGTGCGCTGCTGGCGTTCGGTCGAACATTACTGCGACGACGCCGACGGTCAGCACCTCTGCGAACGCTGCGGGAACGCCGTATGCTGACTTTCTTCGTCACGCTGGGCGTGGTGCTCATCGACCAGCTCACCAAGTTTCTTGTACGTCTTTTCATGCACGTCGGGGATTCGTTCACCCTTATCCCCGGCGTGGTGAACATCACCTACGTGCAGAACGACGGCGCGGCTTTCGGAATGCTCGGCAACGCCAGGTGGGTCTTCATTATCGTTTCTGCCGCCGCCATTGCTGGGATGATATGGTTTCTGCGCAAATATTCAGATCGCCACCTGCTCCTTACGCTCGCGGTGTCGTTCGTGCTGGGCGGCGGCATAGGCAACATGATCGACCGCCTGTTCGTCACCGACGAAGCGGGCAGACACGTTGTGACCGATTTTATCGAGCCCGCGTTCGTAAAGTTCGCGGTGTTCAACGGCGCCGATTCGTTCATAACGGTAGGCGCGGTCATGCTGGGAGTTTATCTTATATTTATAGAGCCAAAAGTCGAAAAGCGGCTTAAGGCGCAAAAAACCGGTAATACCGGTACCGAAGAATATCAGAATGAAGACGGAGCGGGTACGCAGGATGGAGACAATGACGATAACGGTATCTGAAAACGGCGCGCAAATGCGTCTCGACGTTTTCGTCTCGGAGCAGTGCTCCGTCAGCCGTTCCCTTGCCCAGACCGTCATAAAAGACGGCGGCGTCAAGGTCAACGGCTGTGTTTGTCTAAAAAGCTGCAAGCTCAAACCGGGCGACACGGTCGAAGCCGCGATCCCCGCCCCGCGCGCGCTGGAAGCCGTCCCGCAGGATATACCCGTGGATATCGTCTACGAAGACGATCATCTGCTTGTGGTCGACAAGCCCAAGGGGATGGTCGTCCACCCCGCCAACGGCAACGAAGACGGCACGCTGGTCAACGCGCTGCTTTACCGCTGCCGCGGCAGACTTTCTTCCATAAACGGCGTCGTCCGCCCCGGGATCGTCCACCGCATAGACAAAGATACTTCCGGTCTGCTTATCGTCGCCAAGACCGACGAAGCGCACGCCGGGCTTGCGGAGCAGATCGCTTCGCATTCTTTCATCCGCAGGTACGAGGCCGTGTGCGACGGCAATTTCGGCGAAGACAGCGGCGTGTGCGATCTTCCCATCGGCCGCAGCGAAAAAGACCGTAAAAAAATGGCGGTCACCCAAAAGAATTCCCGCACGGCGCGTACCGAATGGGAAGTCCTGGGGCGCTACCGCGGGTACACGCATCTGCGGCTCACGCTGTTCACCGGCAGAACGCACCAGATCCGCGTCCACATGGCCCATATTGGGCATCCCGTCACCGGCGACGGCGTCTACGGCAAAGCCAAAAATCCGTTCGGTCTGGTCGGGCAGTGCCTGTTCGCGCGGTATATTTCGTTCACGCACCCCGTCACGGGGCAAACGCTTTCGTTCGAAGCGCCGTACCCCGAATACTTTGCAAAAACTCTTGAAATATTAAAAAACAACTATTCGCTCTGATCTTAGCATAAATTATTGAATTACGGGAAAGGAAAAGCAAATGGAAAAAGAAAAACTTTTGCACCTTCGTAAAAAAGCCGCGCAGATGCGCCGCCTCATTATAGAGGGCGTATACAACGCGGGGAGCGGCCATCCCGGCGGCTCGCTTTCGTGCGCCGACATTCTGGCATACCTGTATTTCGACAAAATGAACGTCTCGCCCGACCGCGCGGACGATCCCGAGCGCGACAGGTTCGTGCTTTCCAAGGGGCACGCCTCGCCCGCGCTGTACGCCGCGCTGGCGCTGAAGGGGTATTTCCCCGTGGAAGAGATAAAGACGCTGCGCAAGCTCGGAGCGCGGCTCCAGGGACATCCGGATATGCATACCACTCCCGGCGTGGATATGTCCACGGGCTCGCTGGGGCAGGGTTTTTCCGCCGCCTGCGGAATGGCAAAGGCGGCAAAGATCGCCGGCAGGGATTATCACGTTTATACCTTGCTCGGCGACGGCGAATCGCAGGAGGGCGAAGTGTGGGAAGCGGCGATGTTCGCTTCGCATTACAAGCTCGATAACCTCACCGCGTTTCTGGATTACAACAAACTGCAGATCGACGGCGACGTGCGCGACGTCATGAACCCCGTGCCGCTGGATGAAAAGTTCCGCGCGTTCGGCTGGGAAGTCCGCACCGTCGACGGCCACGACCTTGCGCAGATAGAGGCGGCGGTAAATTCCGGCGTCGCAGGCAGGCCGCTTATGATAATCTGCGATACAGTCAAGGGCAAGGGCGTTTCTTATATGGAAAACGCCGTGGGCTGGCACGGCAAGGCGCCCAAGCAGCCCGAATACGAGCAGGCGGTAAAAGAACTCGACGCCGCGCTTGCGGAATTTGCGGAGGTGGAATGAAATGGCAGATATAGCTACCAGAGTTTCTTACGGCAGAGCGCTCGCGGATCTTGGCGAAAAATATATGTTCGCGGTCATGGACGCCGATCTTTCCGGCTCCACCCAGACCAAAATGTTCGCCGATAAATTTCCCGAAAGGTTCATCAACTGCGGCATAGCCGAACAGAATATGATCGGCGTCGCCGCCGGCATAGCCGCAACGGGAATTCCCGTGTTCGCCTCCTCGTTCGCGATGTTCGCTTCGGGCAGAGCCTACGAGCAGATACGCAACTGCGTGGGGCATACGCATCTCAACGTAAAAATATGCGCGTCGCACGCGGGCGTCACCGTGGGAGAAGACGGCGCGACACATCAGTTCTGCGAGGATATGGCGATAATGCGTTCCATACCCGGGATGACTGTCATTTCCCCCGCCGACGACACCGAAGCGTACGCAGCGATAGAAGCCATACTTAAGTACGACGGCCCCGTCTATTGCCGTCTGGGCAGACAGGCGGTGCCGGTTGTGTTCGACCCCGCGACGTATAAGTTCGAGCTTTTCAAGGCCGTGCCGCTCACTCAGGGCGAAGACTGTGCGGTGTTCGCGCACGGCGTAATGGTAGACCGCGCGCTCAAAGCCTGCGAGCTTTTGAAAACCAAAGGCATAAACGTTTCGGTCATAGATACGCACACCATAAAGCCGCTCGACGAAAAGACCGTGCTCGAATACGCCGCGCGCACCCGTAACGTCGTGGTCGTGGAAGAGCATTCCGTCATAGGCGGCCTTGGCGGCGCTATATGTGAACTGCTTTCACAAAAACTCCCTACGCCCGTAACGCGCCTGGGGATAAACGACGTTTTCGGCGTTTCGGGCAAGGCGGGCGAGCTTCTGGATTATTACGGTCTGTCCGTCGACGGCATAGCCGACGCGATAAGAAACAGCGTGAAGAATAAAGACGGAGCAAAAAAATGAACGTCAAAGAATTCGATCAGAATATGCGCGCCCTGTTCGGCGAAAGCGAACCGTGGGACGCCGACGGTATACAGATCGACTGCGGGGGCGATATCAAAAAAGCGCTCGTCGCGCTCGATTGCACCACCGGCGCGCTCAAACGCGCCCGTGAAACGGGTGCCGACGCCGTGGTCACCCACCATCCGCTCATTTTCCGCCCGCTTTCGTGCGTCAGCGTTTCGGATTCGGTGGGCGGCAGAGTCGCGTTCGCCTGCCGCGCCGGGATATCGGTCGTTTCTTACCACACCTGCCTGGATATTGCTCCGGGCGGCGTGAACGACTGCCTCTGCGCCGCGCTCGGTGTAAAGGACACGTCCGCTTTCGTGCCTTACGGCAGGATCGGCAGCGTCGAAACCACAGATCTCGCGTCGTTCGCTTCCGCTTGCGAAAACGCGTTGGGCGCGCGGGCGCAGAACGCGCTCGACTGCGGCGTTCCGGTGCTTAAAGTCGCAGTGGTGTCCGGCTCGGGAAAGGACGAGATAAAAGCGGCGCTCTCCGCCGGCGCGGACACGTTCGTCACCGGCGAAGTCAACCACGCCGCCATTATCGACTGCCGCGAATACGGGCTGAATCTGCTGTGCCTGACTCATTTCGCCACCGAAAACGTGGTGCTGCCGTTTTTGGCTGAAAGAGTAAAGCAGTTCGTGCCGGAGGTCGTGCTCTATGGCGTTTGACGGTTTTTTCTGCGCGGCGCTCGCGCGCGAACTGAACGAGACCGTAAGCGGCTGCCGCGTGGAAAAGGTCAACTACGCGGGCAACACCGCCGAGCTCACTCTTTACGGCGATAAAACAAAAAAATACCTTTTGCTGTCGCTTTCCGCGGCGGCAAATTTCGTTACTGTGGCAAAAGAGCCGACGCTCGCCAACGATATCCCCAACGCTTTCTGCCTGCTTTTGCGCAAACATCTGCAATCGGCAAAGCTGGTTTCGGTCGCCGCGGTGGAAGACGAACGCATAATCAGGTTCACGTTCGATTCTCCCGACGATCTGGGGCATATTTCCGAAAAAACGCTCTATGCCGAAATAATGGGCAGATATTCCAACCTTGTCATAACGACGGGCGGCAAGGTGCTCGGCAGTCTTTTCGCGGGCGACCTGGTATCTTATAAACGCGCGCTCATGCCGGGGCTTCCTTACGAGCTGCCGCCAAGGCAGAACAAAATTTCGGCGCGCGCGGTGAGCGCGGAAGAATTTGCAAAGCTTTGCGCCGAAAACGGCGAAAAGAGCTGCGAAAAATTCCTGCTCGAAACCTTCCTTTGCTTTTCGCCCCTTTCGGCGTACGAAACGGCGCGTATCGGCGCCGGCAGCGCCGAGCTTTGCGTAAAATACGCCGATATTTCGGGGCTTTTCGCTTCCGTCAAGGGACTGTGCGCCAAAACGGCCGAAGGCGGCTTCACGCCCACCGCGGTCTACGACGGAGATAAGGGCGTGGAATTTTACTTTACCGACATCACCCGTTACGGCGATTTTCCAAAGCGCACGTTCGGCACGCTTTGCGAACTCACACACGTCTTCTTTGCGCAAAAGGGCGCGCAAGCCCTGTTAAGGGAACGCACTTCCGACCTTGCGGCGGTGGTGTCGCAGCGCATAAAACGCCTGGAAAAGAAATCCGCCGCCCAGCGCGAAGAACTTGCGGAATGCGCTGAAAAGGACGTGTTCCGTGTGCAAGGCGAACTTATAACTTCAAATATGTTCCGTATCAAACAGGGCGATCCCGAATGCGTCTGCACCGACTGGTCCACCGGCGAACAGGTCAGGGTGCGGCTCGACCCGCGCGTTTCGCCTTCCGTAAACGCGGCGCGGCTTTTCAAAAAATACCGCAAGCTCAAGACAGCCGAGCTCGTTATAGCCGAGCAGCTCGAAGAGAGCGACGCCGAAAAGCGGTATCTGGAATCGGTGATGGATTCGATAGAACGCTGCGAAAGCGGCGACGACGCCGATCATATAAAAGAAGAGCTCGTTCTGGGCGGCTATATACGCAAGAACGGCAAAAAAACTTTCCTCAAGCCGGCGCGCCCCGCCGAATTCACCACGCCGGGCGGCTTCCGCGTGCGCGTGGGCAGGAACAACATAATGAACGACTCGCTTACAAAGTCCGCCGCAAAGGACGATATCTGGTTCCACGTAAAAAATTTCAGCGGCAGCCACGTCATCCTTTACACAGAAGGGCGCGAACCGGGCGACGACGACTACACCGAGGCGGCGCGCATAGCGGCGCGGCATTCTTCGGTGCGCGGAGGCAAAAACGTGGAAGTCGATTACACACGCGTGCGCAACGTGCGCAAGCCCGCCGGAAGCAAGCCGGGCTACGTCACTTACGACAAATACTACACCGCCGTGGTGGATCCGTAATTATAAAGAGAGGTGCCGGGTAATGGACGAAAAACTGAAAGAGATCATCTTTTCGCACGAAAACACCGTGTTTTTCGGCGGCGCGGGCGTTTCCACCGCCAGCGGTATCCCGGATTTCCGCTCCGCCGACGGGATATATTCCCAGGGCGGCGTAGTCCCGCCGGAAGAAATACTTTCGCACACCTTCTTTGTGGAACGCACGGCGGAATTTTACAGATTCTACCGTGAAAAAATGCTTTACCCCAACGCGCTGCCGAACGCCTGCCATACTGCGCTCGCCTCGCTCGAACGGCAGGGAAAGGTCAGCGCCGTCGTCACGCAAAACATAGACGGCCTGCATCAGGCGGCGGGCAGCAGAACGGTGTACGAACTCCACGGCTCGGTCCACCGCAACCGCTGCACGCGCTGCGGTAAAAAATACGGGCTCAAACACATACTCGGCTCGCAGGGAGTCCCGCGGTGCGGCGAATGCGGCGGTATCATAAAGCCGGACGTGGTGCTTTACGAAGAAGCGCTCGACCCCGATTGCATACGCGATTCATGCCGCGCCATCGCCTCCGCCGACGTGCTCATAATAGGCGGCACGTCGCTCACCGTTTACCCGGCGGCTTCTTTTATCAACTATTTTTCGGGCGACTGCCTGGTGCTTATAAACAAAACGCCCACTCCCGCCGACAAGCTCGCCGACTTTGTTATCCACGGCGACATTGCGGAAGCCATGCGGCTCGACTGACATTCATAAGGAGCAAATATGACTCATATCCTTTCACCCGCGGGCGACTTAGAATCGCTGAAAGCGGCGGTTTACGCCGGAGCTGACGAAGTGTATTTCGGGCTTTCGGCGTTCAACGCCCGTGCCGGAGCGACAAATTTCGACGTTTCCGACGCGGCGCGTGCAATAGAAACCTGCCGCGTTTACGGCGTGGGCGTGGATATTACACTGAACACGCTGCTCTATGGGCGCGAATACGCATCCGCGCTGGCGATGGTGCGTGAGCTCGAAAAAGCCGCTCCGCCTGACGCGTATATAGTTCAGGACGTCGGACTCGCGCGCGAGCTTGTGCGCGAATTCCCGTATATCACCCTGCACGCGTCCACCCAAATGCAGATCCATGGCTCTTACGCCGCTCCGGTGCTGAAAGCGCTTGGCTTTTCACGCGCGGTGCTCGCGCGTGAGATGGACGAACACGAGATAGCCGCCTTTACCGGATGCGGGCTCGAAACAGAAGTATTCGTTCACGGCGCCATATGCGTGTGCCGTTCGGGCGCGTGCCTGATGTCGTCTATGATAGGCAAGCGTTCCGGCAACCGCGGCGAATGCGCTTACCCGTGCCGTATGGAATACAACGGGTCTTATCCGCTTTCGCTAAAAGATATGTGCCTTGCGCGGCAGATCCCGCGGCTGCTCGAACTTGGAGTGGACGCGCTCAAAATAGAAGGGCGTATGCGTTCGCCCGAATACGTTTACGGCGTGACTTCGGTCTACCGCCGTCTTGTCGACGAACGGCGCGGCGCCACCGACGAAGAAATGCGATACCTTGCGGACTTGTTTTCGCGCAGCGGCTTCACAAGCGGATATTTCAGCGGCCGCCGCGGACCTCAGATGTTCGGCATACGCACCGACGCGGACAAAGAACGCACCCGCGCGGTCCGCGTGGAAGTCAAGCCCCGCCGCCTCCCAGCGGATATCGTCGCGGTCTCAAAACAAATCGGGCCGTTCGCGCTCACGCTTTCTTCGGGCGGAGCGAGCGTTACCGTCGGGGCGGATATCCGGCAGACCGCCATAAAAGCCGCGTCAGCGGAAGAGGACGTGATCAAACAGCTTACAAAGCTCGGCGGAACTCCGTTTTTTGCGCGCGATATAAAATGCGATATAGAGCCGGGCGGATTTTACCCGGTCTCGGCGCTGAACGCGCTGCGCCGCGACGCCGCCGACGCGCTTCAAAGGGAACTCATCCGCGCCAATGCTCCGCTTCGCACCGAAAAAGCGCCGCTCGCTTACGGTAAAGAACATGAAAAATCGTCCGCCGGTCCACGCATACGGTTCGAAGGCCGGTATGTAAGTCAAAACGCGTTCCAAAAAGCCGGTACCGCCGTCTTTCCGCTGGAAAACGCCGGCGTTTGGCGCCGTTTCGCAAAAGCGGACGCAAAAAAGATTTCGCTGCTGCTGCCGGGGTTTATTTTTGAAAACGACGTGCGCAACGTAAAAGAGCTGCTCGCGCAGGCAAAGGACGCCGGTATAACGCGCGTTACGCTGCCGAACGCGTCGTTCCTGCCGTTGTGCGGCGGGTTTGTTTGCGAAGGGGGATACGAGCTCAACTGCATAAGTCCGCAGACCGCGCGCACGCTTTACGACCTGGGCTTTTCCGAGATCTGCGCCTCGCCGGAATCAAAAAGCGGCGCGTTCTGTGATCACGCTGTGGTCTACGGCAGAGTGCGCGTCATGCAGACCCGCAACTGCATAATAAAAAACACAGGCGCCTGCACAGAGGGCGCGGGCGGATCCCTGCGCGACCGCACCGGCGCTGTGTTCCCCGTATTTTGCGGGCCTTCTCACGAAAACGTCATATACAATTCGGTGCCCGTGTGGCTGCTCGACAAAGACGTCGGAGCGGGAGCCGCGTTGATCTTCACCGACGAAAACGAAAGCCGTCAGGACGCCGTGATACGCGCGCTGGAAGAGCGTTCCGCGCCGGACGTCAGGTTCACAAGGGCGTATATGGGCTGAAAAAACAGGATAATTTCCGCCGTACGGCGGCAAATTATCTTTTTTTTCGTTAAAAATATGTTGATTTTTATTCTTACTTGTGTTAGAATGCTAAATAGCATAATTTTAATATAACGGAGCAAATGGCGATATGCGCAGAAAACGTTTGAACATAGCCATAGACGGCCCCAGCGGCAGCGGAAAGTCAACTCTGGCAAAGCTGCTTGCTAAAAAATACGGGCTCATATATATAGATACCGGCGCGATCTACCGCACCATAGGCCTTTACGCGCTGCGCGCGGGCGTCGACCGTACGGATACCGAAGGCGTCACGGCGCTGCTTCCGCAGATGAAGATCGGCATGACTCTTGAAAACGGCGGCGGTGTGGTGTGGCTCAACGGCGAACGTATGGGCGGTGAGCTCCGCACTCCCGAATGTTCGCTTTACGCGTCCGACGTTTCCAAGATCCCCGCGGTCAGGGAATATATACTCGACCTCCAGCGCGATATAGCGCGCAAAAACGATTGCGTCATGGACGGGCGCGACATAGGCACGGTGATACTTCCCAAGGCGCAGGTCAAGATCTTTCTTTTTGCTTCCGCCGAAAAGCGCGCCGAGCGCCGGCTTGCCGAACTGCTCGCCAAGGGCGAAAACGTCACGCTGCAGCAGGTGCTCGACGATATGCGCTGGCGCGACGAAAACGATAAAACGCGCAAAATCGCCCCCGCCGTCCCCGCGGCGGACGCGGTGATGCTGGATAACGGCGGGCTCGACATAGAAGCCACGCTGGACGCCGCTTCGAAAATAATAGAAAGCAAGGTCAGGATATGAACGCAAACGAACGCGAGCTTCAATATCACATAAACTGCCGCGCCGGCGACGTTGGCGAATACGTCATACTGCCCGGCGACCCCGGCAGGTGCGAGCTTATCGCGTCGTTCTTTGAAGACGCGCGTTTCGTCACGTCCAACCGCGAATATACGGTCTATACCGGCACGCTTTGCGGGCAAAAGGTCAGCGTGTGTTCCACCGGCATAGGCGGCCCTTCCGCCGCCATAGCCATGGAGGAGTTGTGCAATATCGGCGCAAAGCATTTCATCCGGGTGGGCACCTGCGGCGGCATAGCGCTCGACGTTACCGCCGGCGACGTTGTGATCGCCACTTCCGCCGTGCGCCAGGACGGCACCAGCTATGAATATGCGCCGGAAGGTTACCCCGCTACCGCCGATCACCGCACAGTCTGTGCGCTCGAACAGGCGGCGCGTACGCTCGGGTACAGGTATCACATAGGCGTCGTGCAGGCAAAGGATTCGTTCTACGGTCAGCACGACCCTGCTTCCAAACCGGTTTCCGCCATGCTCCTTGCAAAATGGGAAGCGTGGAAACGCCTCGGCGTGCTTTGCAGCGAAATGGAATCTGCCGCGCTCTTCTGCGTGGCCGCGTACCGCGGCGTCACCTGCGGCGGCGTTTTCCACACCGTGTGGAATCAGGAGCGCGAAAAAGCGGGGCTTTCGCAGGAAGAGATACACGACACGTCTTCCGCGGTCCGCTGCGCCGTGGAAGCCATAAGATCAATGATAAACGGTAAGGTATAAAAAATGAGCGCTTACGGCTTTTTAAAAGGACTTTTTAAGTTACCCATGCGGTTTTTGTACCGCGTAAAGATCGAAGGGCGCGAAAACGAACCCGACACGCCGTATCTGGTGTGCGCCAACCATTCGTCGTTTTGCGACCCCATACTCATAACCGCGTCTCTCAAACAAAAACATAAATGGCTCGCAAAAAAAGAACTCGCTTCACACTGGTTCATGCGGCTTGTGTTCCGTATAACCGGCTCGGTGACCATAGACCGCGAAGGGCTGGATACGACCGCGCTCCACGCCTGCATAGACGCGCTCAAATCCGGCACCAGCGTGGGGATCTTCCCGCAAGGCACCCGTATGCCGGGCGTCGTTCCCCAAAAAGAGCAGGCGTTGCCCGGGTTTTCGCTCATCGGCTGCATGGCGAAAGCAACCGTTCTGCCGGTTTCCATAGTTACAAAATCGCTGCGCCCGCGCCTTTTCCGCCGCACGCGGCTGATCATCCATAAGCCGGTGACCTACGAGGAATACAGTTCCATCAACGAAAAACCCACCAAACCGGAAATATCGTATTACCTTTTCGACAAGGTCTGCGAACCGTTCAAAAAAGAGGGCGAATAAATGGCGACCGTGACCGTGGCCCCCGGTTCGGGCTTCTGCCCGGGCGTAAAGCGCGCCGCCGAGCTGCTCGAACGCGAGCTTGAAAACGGGGCTAAGGTGTTCTGCCTGGGCGAGCTGATACATAACCGCCCGTACAACGAATCGCTCAAAGCGCGCGGCGTGCGGACGATCGACAGCACGCAGATAGACGAAGTCCCGCCGGACGGCGTTATAATCATACGTGCCCACGGCGAATCCGAACAGATCTATTCGCGGCTCGCTTCCTGCGGCAGAAGAGTTGAAGACGGCACCTGCGGCTACGTGCGGCAGATCCACCGGATTGTTGCGGAGCATTCCAAAGACGGAGCGGAATGCATAATCCTCGGCGACGAAAATCACCCTGAGGTCCGCGGCATAATGTCGTTCGCCCGTGGCGGAGCAAGGGTGTTCGGAAGCGCAAAAGCCGCGCTCGAAGCGCTTGCCGCCGAACAAGACGCGGCAAAAGATCGCTTTTTTGTCGCTCAAACGACATTTTCCGTGCAAGAATGGAAATTTTTTGCGAACAATTTAAGAAAACTATATACAAACGCAAATATTTTTGATACAATATGCAATATCACCGAAAAGCGGCAGAGTCAGGCGCGTTCGCTCGCGGCGGCGGCCGATCTTGTCTGCGTGGTGGGCAGTCCGCAAAGCTCCAATACGGCAAAGCTTCTGGCGGTCTGCCGCGAGTCCTGCCCCTGCACCGTGGCCGTCGAAACTGCAGACGGGCTGGAGCAGTACCGCGAACTTATAAAAAAATCTGAAAAAATCGTAATAATTGCCGGTGCTTCGGCGCCAGGCGTTATAATACAGGAGGTTAACAAAACAATGGCAAACATCGCTAACGAAGAACTCAGCTTTGAAGAGCTTTTGAACCAGTCGTTCAAAACTCTCACTACTGGAGAAAGGGTTACAGGGACAATCCTTGCCGTCACCCCGGCAGAGATCAAAGTCGACCTGGGGACCAAGCATACGGGCATACTTCCGTATGACGAGATCTCTGCAGATGACAACGTCGATATGAGTTCTTTCCACGTGGGCGATCCCATAGATGTTGTCTGTACCAAATTCTCCGATGTCGAAGGAACCGTGCTCCTTTCCAAAAAGCGTCTTGACGAAGCCAGGAACGCGGAAAAGGTCGCCGAAGCGGCGGCAAACGGCGAGATCCTTACCGGTACGGTAAAAGAGGTAGTAAACGCGGGCGTCGTTATGAACGTCAGCGGCATCAGGGTTTTCGTCCCCGCCACCCAGTGCGGCCGCGAAGGCACGGATCTCGAATCGCTCAAGGGCAAAAAGGTCTCGGTCAAAATACTCGAATACAACGAATCCAGAAAGCGCGCGGTCGGCTCTATCCGCTCCGCGGCGCGTATCGAACGCAAAAAGCGTCTTGACGATTTCTATTCTTCCATAGAAGTCGGTCAGAAGCTCAAGGGCACCGTTCGTTCCATCACCAATTTCGGCGTGTTCGTAAACCTCGGCGCAGCCGACGGAATGATCCATGTTTCCGAAATTTTCTGGGGCGTTCCCCGCAACCCCGCCGAAGTTTTCAAGATCGGCGACGAAGTCGAAGTCACTATCAAAGATATCGACCGCGAAAGAGAACGCATCTCGCTCGGCTATAAGACCGAAGCCACCAATCCGTGGAACATATTCAACGAAAAATTCAAGGAAGGCGACGTCGCTAACGTAACTATCGTCAGCATCATGCCTTTCGGCGCTTTCGCCGAGATCATCCCCGGCGTTGACGGCCTCATCCACTGCTCGCAGATCGCTGACAAATTCGTGCAGAACCCCGGTTCCGTGCTCAAGGTCGGCGACAAGGTCGACGCCAAGATCATCGCCATAGATCCCGAAAAACAGCGCATCAGTCTTTCCATAAGAGCGCTCCTCGCTCCGGCTGAAGAAGCTCCCGCAGAAGAGGCGGCTCCGGCTGAAGAAACACCCGCTGAATAATTTTTGGCAAACCGCAAAAAATCCGGCGCTTCGTACGAAGCGCCGGAACTTTTTTATTGCGCCCCGCTTGTGGGGCGGCTGATCAGTATTTGTTTTGTTTGAGCTTGATCATAAGCAGCACGGCGCCGCCGATGATTGCTATGCCGATTATAACTATGGAAATTATCAGACCGGCTTTGGAGCCGCCTTCTTCTTCGGCAAGTGCAAAGCGTATGTCAACGGTGGTGTTCCCGTTCACGGTCACGTTCAGTTTGCCGTCTTCCGCTTCGGCGGTCTCGCCGTTTATAAGTATGCGGCTTATAACGTAGCCCTTGTCGGGGGTGATATCAAAAGTCACGGTCATGCCGGCTTCCACGTTTTGCGTGACGTCCGGCGACACTTTGCCGTTTTCGCCGACTATAACGTTGACGTCATAAGTGGGGACCGACGCCTTTTTGCTGATGAATACAAGCGTTTTCTGTTATTTGACCTGTACCTGGATCCTGCCGCCCTGGCCGCAGTGTACCGTGTCGGAAACGCGTACCAGCGCGCCGTTTTCGTAACCGAAATACGCCACGTCGGTATCGGCGAATTCGCTGCCCAGACGTAAGTCTGCGGTCGCGCCGGAAGGATATACGGAATTGAGCTTGACAACCGCGTAAGCGCAGTTTTCGTACTGGGGATTAGAGGCGATGGCGGAGCCGATCTGAGCGTATTCGGGGCATTGCGAATTGTGGAGCACGCTGAGATCGAGATCTTCGGCGGGGATGCGCGTGCCGTTTACGGCGAAGGTGATCTCGCTGTCGGTACCGGTGACTACCGCGGTCTTGCCGCTGCAATCCATGACCAGCTTTTCAAAGACCTTTTTGCTCACCGCGGTCTTGCCCACAGTGTTTATGCGAATGATCCCGGAACTCCAGTCTATATCCGAAACGTTCAGCACGTCGTCGGTGACCACGGTCTTCTGCTTGAAATACGCGGATATGGTGTGATCAGCGGAAACGGCTTCAAAGGTGTAGGTACCGTTTTCGAGCGAAACGTCCATGCCGTCCACGGTCACGTAATCCACTTCGTAACCCTCGTCGGGCGTCACGGTGTATACGACCGTCTCGCCCTGAATCGCTTCTGTTCTGCCGTCGGGGGAAATGGATCCGTTTGCGGATGCGGTGGAGATCATGTTGTATTTTACCACAACGTCGTCCTTGTTGGCAAAAGTCACCGCTATGGTGTGGTTGGCTTTTACTGCCTTGAACGTGTAGGTGTTGCCGCTGCCTTCGGTGAAGACTTCGGCGGAATCGACCTTTACGGAATAGATCTTGTAGTTCATGTCCGGCGTAAAGGTGAAAGTCATGTCGTCGCCGTCGGAAACGTAGACCACGTTGCGCACTATCTTGGCCCCGTCGGCGGTTATGCTGCCGCCGCCGTTTTTAGTGACGACCGCGGTAATGCGGTATTTTATTTTTTCAAAACGCACCTGTATCACGGTGTCGGCGGTTATGCGCAGACGCGTTTGCCCGTCCGCCGAAGGATCCACCGTTTTGCCGTTTACGGTGAGCGAAGCGGTCTGATACCCGGCGTCGGGGAAAATGTTGACCCCTATGTACTGGCCCTGTTTCACCACCGCGGGGGTGGTATCGAAACCGACTATGCTTGCGGTGCCGTGCGTCTTGCCCAGCTCGTCGGGGAGGACGGTGAGATTTACGTTTACGTTTGCCGCCACGGGCTTGAAACGGGCGGAAACGCGCAGCGTGCCGGCCGCTATGGCTTCGTAAGTGTTGGTGTTGAGCGTAACGGGTGTGCCGTTGATCAGCGCAACGTCCAGCTCGTAGCCCTCGTCGGGGGTAAAGGTGAAGACCACGGATTCGTTTTCCTGCGGGAACATATTGTCGGCGGTAATGGTGCCGTGCTCCGCCTGAACTATCTGCACCGCGTAGGCGGGCAGCTCAAAAGCCACGAACAGCGTGCCTTCCGTGGCGTTTTCAACTGTTACTAAGCGGTTTTCACTCACGGTGCATTCCACCGCGCTGCCGCTCTTGGGAGCAAAAGAAGCCGAACTTATACGGTAGATCTGACCTTCGGGGTCTTCGACTTCAAGTGTGAAGCTGCTGCCCATGGTGACGTATACCTTGCGGTCCGTCAGCGCTTCGCCGTTGTATTTGAACACGAAAGAATCGTTCAATCCGCCGTTCACCGTTGCGGAAACCGTTATGCCGCAGGTCGGGATGGGCGCAAACGCTGGCGTTATGGTGACGTCACTTTTCAGCTCGGTCACGTATTTGTTGTCGTTCGGATAAACGGTTGCTCCGTTGATGAGCAGCGAATCCAGGAAATTGCCGGTATCCGGAATGAACGTGACGGTGACTTTTGCGCCGAACTTGTACCCGTATACCGAAACGCCGTTTTCGTAGCTGAGCGAAACATAGCCCTTGCTCGCTTCGAACCTGCCGCCGTCGACGTCGTAGACGGTGAGCTTGACTGTATCTTCAAGAGCATAATCGTAATGGAGCGTTGCAACGGTCTCTTCCGCGGAATCGACTTCCGCACGTTTGCCTCCGAACATGAACACGCAGTCTTCGGCGAGCGGCGAATCGGACCGTATCTCAACGGTGAGCCGATAAGTTTCGCCGTTGGCGAATTCGGCGTACGCGGGGTCCCACGCGGAGCGCGTGACGGTGACGCCTTCGGTAAGCGATTCGGCTGCCACGGGAGCGGCGCCGACTTTGGGTTCGACGACGCTTATCTCTACGAGCGATACCGGCTCCGGCTGTTCTGAGCTTTCTTCGGCGCTCGGTTCCTCTGACTCCGGCTCGTCGGACGCGGGTTCGGAAGAAGCTCCTTCTTCAGATACGTCTTCGAGTTCAGATACGTCTTCGAGCGAGACCTCACCGCTTTCGGTTTCTTCTTCGGCAAAAACGCTCACCGCCGCGGTGAAAAGCAGGCATATTACGAGCATAGCCGATATAATAACGGATAATTTTTTCATTTTGATATCCTCCGTGTGATGGTTCTTCTTGGTGTTGAACTGCGGTTCAGGCGTTTTCCGCCGTTTCGCCGCTGCATGCCGCCGCGTACGCCGAGTCTATCTCTTCCGGCGTGTTGCCGTAGCAGATCAGCAGATCGCCGTCGAGCTGCGCAAAGCCGACCGTCAGCCCGTCGCAGGTATAAAGCTCTTTGACCGAGCATTCAGCCACAGTCTCGGCAAAGCCGATCGACGCAAGCTTTTCTTTGTATTCGGCAAGCTTGCCGCCGCTCACGCCCGAAACGCATATACAGCCGTACGCGCCGTTGCCGCCGCTGTAAGCGAACTCGGTCTTGCCGTCGCGCAGCTTGGGCAGCAGCGCGCCGTTGCCTTTCTGCGGCCAGTCAAGCGACCTGCCCAGGCCGTATTCGCGCCAGGCGTCGTCGATCACGGCCTTTATTCCTTCTTTGCCCACCTCGTCCCAGGCGGTGTCGATCTTATCGCGCAGGTCTCCGTCCAGCCCCGCTTCGGCCATGGCGCTGTCTATGAACGAGCACGAACACAAAAGCGCCGCCGCAAGCACGGCTATTGCCAGACATAACGATTTTTTTGCCATATTGAACTCCGCCCACTTGACTATTCCGCGCGTTTCTGTTATACTTTTAGCGTGATGACGCGGCGTGACACGCCAAGCGGATATAATTTATAGATGTTATCAATTCAATTATACACAAATCCGCCGTCAATGCAATAAAAATGTTTTAAATAATTGTAATAATTTTTGGAAGGAAGCTCGTTTTATGGCAGAAAAGAAATTTGTTGAAGAGATAACCCCCATGGACGTCGACTTTGCGCAATGGTATACGGACATTTGCAAAAAGGCCGAACTCATAGAATATACCTCGGTCAAGGGCTGCCTCGTCATGCGCCCGTACGGCTGCGCCATCTGGGAGAATATACAGAAGATACTCGATACCGAATTCAAACGCCTGGGCCACGAAAACGTTTTCATGCCCATGTTCATACCCGAATCGCTCCTGCAAAAGGAAAAAGACCACGTAAAGGGCTTTGCGCCTGAAGTCGCCTGGGTCACCATGGGCGGCAGCGAACCGCTGGAAGACCGTCTTTGCGTGCGTCCCACAAGCGAAACGCTGTTCTGCGAACATTATTCAAACATCATCCATTCCTATCGCGATCTGCCGCGCCTGTATAATCAGTGGGTCTCGGTCGTCAGGTGGGAAAAGACAACCCGCCCGTTCCTGCGCACCCGTGAATTCTGGTGGCAGGAAGGTCACACCATCCACGCCACGGCGGAAGAGGCCGTTGCCGAGACCGAGCAGATGCTCAACGTATACGCCGATTTCTGCGAAAAATCGCTTGCCATGCCCGTTATCAAGGGCAGAAAGACCGAAAGCGACAAGTTCGCCGGCGCCGTCGCCACTTACGCCATAGAGGCGCTCATGCACGACGGTAAGGCGCTCCAGGCGGGGACGAGCCATTATTTCGGCGACGGTTTCGCAAGGGCGTTCAATATTCAGTTTACCGACAAAGAAAACAAAAAACAATTTCCGTTCCAGACTTCGTGGGGCGTTTCCACGCGTCTTATCGGCGGCATAATCATGACCCACGGCGACGACCGCGGACTCGTGCTCCCGCCGGACGTCGCCCCTGTCCAGGCGGTGATAATCCCCATAGCGCAGCACAAAGAAGGCGTGCTCGAAAAATGCCGCGAGCTTTATGCGGAGCTTTCAAAAGAATTCCGCGTAAAACTCGACGATACCGACAATTCCGCCGGCTGGAAGTTTGCCGAATACGAAATGAAAGGCGTGCCCTGCCGCATAGAGCTCGGCCCGCGTGATATTGAAAACGGCGAATGCGTCATAGTCACCCGCCACGATCACAACAAAGAAACCGTCCCGCTTTCCGGTATAAGCGCCGCGCTCAAACGCAAGCTTACCGAAGTACGCGACGGACTTTACGCCAAAGCGCTTGAAAACCGCGAAAAGCGCACTCATTCCTGCACCGGCATAGACGAGATCAAAGAGTCGCTCGCCAAAGACGGCGACGGTTTCATAAAAGCCATGTGGTGCGGCGACGAGGAGTGCGAAGACAAGATCAAAGAGCTTACCGGCGTTTGCTCACGCTGCATCCCGTTCGAGCAGGAACATTTGTCCGACACTTGCGTGTGCTGCGGAAGACCCGCAAAGCACATGGTCTATTGGGGCAAAGCATACTGATACGGCTGCCGCCCCTTTGCTAAAAGAGGGTACAATGGCAAAAAGAATTATCGCGCTGTGCGCAGCGCTGAGCTGCTTTGCGGTTTTCGCGCTGGCGGCGGAAGACGTGGGCTACGCTTTCGGCGTACGCGACCGGTCCGCCGTGAACGCCTCGGAAGCGGGCGTTACCGTTTACTGCTCCGAAAACCGCGGCATCTCGTCCGCCGCGCTCAATTTCACATACGACCGCGAAACGGTGCGCTTTGTCCGGCTGGAGCTATGCCCGGAAAGCCCTGCCGGTTTCGTTTCGGTATACGATAACGAATACGGGCAGGTGCGCGTGGTGTTCGCTTCGGAATCGGGAGTGTTCAAGTACACCGGAGACCTTTTCACGCTCTGGTTCGCGCCGCTTTACGGCGAATGCGAAACGGTCATAGGCGTAAAGACTTCCACCAGCGAGCTTTACGACGACGATTATTCGCCCGCGCTGTTTTCAGCCGCTTCGGGCACGCTTTCGTTTGCCTTTTCACAGCTCGGCGCCGCGGCGGGGAGCGGGCTCGCGGTCGACCACGACCGCCTGCTTATATACGGCGTTGCCCCCGGCACGGACGTAGATACGCTCGGCAGCAAGCTGGTGGGCGATTTCATCCTTCCTGACGAAGTTCATACCGGCGCCGCCGTGGTTTCCGGCGGACTCGTATATACCGTGGTCGTCACCGGTGACACCGACCGCAACGGCAGCGTGGACACGGATGATTATATCCTGGCGCGCCTGTTCAAAACGGCGGGTACCACAGACACGGCGGCGTTCGCCGCCGCCGATATCGATCGCGACGGAACGCTTACGGATACTGACTGTTCGGCTATAATGGCGTACGTTGCCGGCAACGGCGATCTGCCCCCGGCTGGTGAATAATGCATAAAAACAAAGCCGAACATTTGTGCGTTTTGCACATTGATTTTACGAACATTTGTGCTATAATATGTTCGCGCACGGCAAACAGACCAAATACTGCCGGCGCGGAAAGGTGCAAAACGAACTGACCGCAACACAGCAATTCAACAAAAGCACGCTTTTTTTGAGGGGATACGGAAAAAGCGCAGATCAAAACAGACTGCCTGCACGGCAGTTCATTTTTGCCGATTAAAGCGAACATTTGTTCGCTTTAGTGTGAGATGAGAAGAGATAATGCCGCACGCGCCGCGTGCGGAGGGAAATCGTCCGGCAAACAGGGCCGGACGGGGAAGGAAGGAAAGAATGGATTACAGAGATCTGGCAAAAGATCTGCTCGTTCACCGCAACGAATATATCACCGCCCGCGAATCGCTCGCCAACGAGATCGAACTTCTTGCCGCGGAAAAGTATTCGGTCTCCTCGGTGATAGGCGACGCAAATACCGCTCAGGGCGGCTCCAGCCGCTACGAAAACCATATGGTCAACTTGATAACTCTTATAGACGACGCCAAGTTCCGCAAGCGTATCGTCGAACGCAAGCTCGATCAGATCGCCGCCGGGCTTTCGGTGCTCGACGATTATCAGCGCGACCTTTTGGACGCGTATTTCATTTACCGTATCAAGACTCCCTGCGAGCAGATGATGAAAAAACACGCCAAGGACGAATTTCAGATCCGTGCGGACAAGCTCGCCGCGCTTGAAAAATTCACCCGCGGCGTATACGGCATAGTGCAGACCTGAACGCCGCGCAAAAAACGCCGGCCCCACGCTGCTTTTGAGCGCGGGGCCGGTACGGGTCTGTATTCAATTTTCGTAAATAAAGCAGAACACTCCGCCGCCGCCTAAGTACGAAACGTTCACGCTCATGTTGAGCCGCTTCATTATCTCCTGCACCGCCGCTTGATCCGACCGGGTCTTGTAGCCGAGCGCGATCTCGTATGACGATCTGCCCTGCGGCGCGGATCTTATGTAAGCTTTCAAAAGCGCCGCCGCCTGTTCGGGCGTACTTGCGCGCACCCCCATCCGGGAATAAAAGTCGTATTCGTCCGTACATTTTATGTCTGTGCCGTACCCTTTATCGGGCGTCGCCACGTATGAGTATTGCTCGTCGCTCAGCATGAAATACGCGTAAGAAAGCACTTCTTCGCCGCCGGTGACGGTACCGCCGGATGTGACGTCGACTACATACCACTTGCCGCCCAGTCTGATCTTGTTCCAGGCGTGCGCAGCGCCGCTGGCGCATTTTCTGCCCGTAACGCGCACGCATTCTATGCCCTCCATGCGGCACAGGCACGAAAACGCCTTGCTCAATCCGTCGCACACAGCCAGGTGATCCATGAATACGCCTTCCAGACAAAAGCTGCGGCAGCCGAGTACGCTTTCCCCTTTCATGACTTTATCGAAAAGCTCGCCGTCATAGACTGTGTTCATCACCAGGTATTCGTAGATAGCGGCGGCTTTTTCAATATCGGTCATGCTGTCCGAAACATAGGTGCGAAGCACGTCGCGCATGGCCGCGCAGATCTTTGCGGTCTCTCCTGCGGGATCTTCCGCGACAGGGCGCATACCGTGTTCCAGCGCGTAATACAGCGCTTCGGAATTGTTCACGGGTAGCGCGGTCTCCAGCATTTCAAAGGCGAACGCGTTGTAGTTTTCGCCGCGGTCGGAACGCTTTAGCGCGGCGTTTGCGCTGGGCAGCTGAGTGTAAACGGTCTTGTCCGAAGTATACTGCGCAAACGGCGGATATTCGATCTCGAGCGTGACGTTGCTGCCGTCTTTAGAAGAAGCGGTGAGCGAGTACCCGAAAACGGTATCCGCGTTTTCGCTCAGAAAGCCGGGTATCTCTTTAAGCGGCATATGGTCATATTCCAAAAACAGCTCGGCTTTTTCGGCGCGCTTCAGCACCATGGACGTGAATTCATCCAGCAGCTGTTCATCGCTGTAAACGCATATCACGCCGCCGTTTTGCTTTTCGCGCCTGCCGTAAAGTGAAATACTGCCTTCGGGCATGGTGCGCAGCTCTGCGCGCCGCTTGTACGAGCTGTCGGAATACCAAACGACGTCGTATCCGTCCTCCGGGTAAACGTCCCATTCCGCAAGCGAGGGGAGCGGATCGCCGGCGGGAACGCGTCGGGCGTAGACTGAGCCGCCGTAATAAAGCTTGAGTACCTGCGAATCCGCAAAACACGCCTCTATCACCGTGTTTCCGGTCACCGTGGGACGGAACGCGCCGTCGAATACGCCGTCGTATTTCCAGCCCATGAATATTTGTATTATGCCGTCTTCCGCCACAGTGCCTGTCTCGGGGTATTCTATGATGTCGCCGTATAGCGCTTCGGCGGAACGCACAAGCTCGCCCTTGACGTAAATGTCGTAGCGGAACACCTTTGGCTCGGCTTTCAGGAGCGCACTGAAAGTCGTGTCTTTTTCAAGCGTGTACGGAAAAGATTCCGCCGCGCCGTCGCCGTCCGCGTCCCAGCCGAGGAACACGTATTTATTTGCAGGGTCTTCTATCCTGTCCGGAGCTTCCGCCGGCGAAAGCGCAGTCCCGGGGTCGACCCAGCCGGTATCGCCCGCGGTATTGCCCAATATGACGAACACGGCGCGGATCTTCCCTTCCGGTGCGGAAGAGGATCCGTCCGCGTGGCTGCTCCCGGCCGGGGCGCAGGAGCAGAACGATATCAGCGCGGCAAGCAGGAGCGCCGCGGCGGCAAGTTTGCGCTGTGATCTCATTGAATACGCTCCTTTCGCGCCGGAACGGCGGGGGCGGTCAGCGGTCCTTGCGGCTGACGTATTTTTCCTTGCAGTAAAGGTAAAGGTCGTCGTAAAGCGCATGCAACGCGGGATCTTCGCATTTGTATGCGCGGTAGAATTCGCCCGGGACGCCGCCCTGATAATACATCTTTACGGAATTCATATAGCCGGTCTCTGCGCCGCAATCCATATAGTTGCGGAATTTTTCCACGTGATACGCGTCAAAGCCGCCTATTTCCATTTCAACGCACATGCCCAGCTGCTTGGATATTTCGGCGTTTTCGTAAAGGCGTTCCGTGGGGATCGACTTGTTGAACGCGTAGTTCGGCTGCATGCAGGCGATATCGAAACCGTTCTCTTTCCAATCCTGGAACCCGCACGCCTGGAAATAAGGTATCCAGAACAGTTTGTATCCCAGCGAATGCAGGTAGTCGCGCGCAAACGCCAAAAGCTCGGTCTCGTATTTGTCGCTGTAATTTATGGCTTCTTCGAACCAGTAGAACGCCGTCAGCTCGCAGTGGCGCGGGGAAGCCGCCTTGTAGCGGGCGACATGTTCGTCGATGCACCATTTTATGGCTTTGCGGCGGTCTTCAAACGTTTTCATGTTTTCTTCCACGCCGTCGCCGTCAAGATCGCCGAACGATTCGGGGTGTTCGCCGTAACCCACGTTGGTGTGCAGCACCGAAAAGTATACCTGCACCTTATAATCGGGCATGCCCAGCGCTTCGCCCACGCGGGCGGCGGTCTTATCCAGCGCGTCCAGATTGTATCCGGGCGCAAAGACGTTGTCTATGTAATATTTCCAGCCCTCGGCGCATTTGTAAAGCTTGGAATACGTGTAGTTGGAATACGGCAGAAACAGGAAAGCGTCGAACATGGTATCTATTATCTTGCCGTCCTTAACGTACGCCACGTACGGCAGATACTGCTCTTCGTCGGCGTATCCGCCGTGATGCTCGCCGATCCTGTCGGGCGTGACGCAGTTGTACGAAAGCAGCACGTTGTGAACGCCGTTGAAATCCGCGTAATCGGGGTATTTGTTCACCAGATTTATATCTGCGCCGCTGCTTTCTTCTTCGGCAACGGGGTCTTTTGTCCCGGCAGGGAAAAATTCGGTGCCGTAAACTTCTATCTGATCCAGCCAGACGTGCCCCACGGTCTCTATGCGGAACGCGACGTAGTATGCTTTGTATGCGCCGTCGAACACCGCTTCTTCAACGTGCTCTTCTGCGTTTTCCGTGCACGCTATTCCGCGCAGGCGGCTCACGCACTGCCATGAAGCGCCGTCCGCGGAAACGAGCACGTCTATGCGGCGGGGAAGTCTCACGCCCACGTCGTCTTCGCGCAGCATATAGATCTTTGCGCCGGTCACCGCCGAAAGATACGGCAGACGGAATATAACGGTCCTGCCCACCCCGCGGGTGAAATGCAAATAAGCCGGATCCAGATAGTGCGGCGTCTTTGCAAAAACTCCGTCGGTCAGCAGACCGTAGTTTTCACGCGTGTTGAAATATTCGGTGCGGAACTGCTGTTCCAGCACGCCGTGCGGAAGTATGCCGTAGATCGGCACGCCGGCTATAAGGTTTTTAGGATTCCATACGGGCGCGGGGTTCACGGGCGGCACGTCTACGCGTTCTACTTCAAATTCTTTGTACCAGTTCATTGTTTGACCTCCGTTAAATAAAATGAGCTTCCCGGGCGGTCATTTCGCCAGCCCGGATACTATCTTTTGCGTGTCCGAAGCGATAACGAGCTCTTCGTTCGTTTCTATAACAAAGACCTTTACTTTGGAATCGGGTGCGGAAATGAGCTTGGGCTCGGCGAGCTTTTTCGCGGCCGCGTTCTTTTCGGCGTCGAGCTTAACGCCCAGATATTCCATATCGGCGCAGACGTCGGCGCGGACGGTCTCGTCGTTTTCGCCT
>CACYCI010000003.1 GCA_902772845.1 uncultured Ruminococcus sp. | reverse complement strand
TAAACTTTTACGTTAGCCATTTATGTTTCCTCCCTCCCGAATTATTTAACGGTGTTGCGTACGAACACGATGCCGCCGCGAGCGCCGGGAACAGCGCCTTTAACGGCGAGAAGATTGCGTTCGGTATCGACTTTGACGACTTCGAGATTAAGAACGGTGACCTGCACGTTGCCGTACTGACCAGCCATCTTTTTGTTTTTCATGATCCTGGAAGGATCGCTGTTGGCGCCCATGGAGCCCGCCTGACGGTGGACAGGACCGGTACCGTGGGTCATTCTGAGGCGGTGGCAGCCCCATCTTTTGATAACGCCGCTGAAACCGTGACCTTTGGAAACGCCCGTGACGTCGATCTTATCGCCCGCCTGGAAAACTTCGGAAGTGAGCGTTGCGCCGACTTCGAGTTCGGAAGCGTTGTCGAGTCTGAATTCCTTGAGGTATTTCTTAAAAGAAACGCCCGCTTTGGCGAATTCGCCTTTAATGGGTTTGGAAAGCTTTCTTTCCTCAATGTCTTCGAACCCGAGCTTGACAGCCGAATAGCCGTCTTTTTCCTGCGTCTTCTTCTGTACGACCACGCAGGGGCCCGCGTTGATGACGGTGACGGGAACCACATTCCCTTTTTCATCAAAGATCTGCGTCATGCCAATCTTTTTGCCGATGAGTCCTTTTTTCATTTTTATTATCCTCCTTGGTTATTGGTCGGCTGAGCCGACGTGACCTGATTTTGGTTGATCAGAGTTTGATTTCGATATCTACGCCTGCGGGAAGCTCTATGGACATAAGTGCGTCGACCGCTTTGGAAGACGGCTTGATTATGTCGATAAGACGCTTGTGGGTGCGTGTTTCGAACTGTTCGCGCGAATCTTTATATTTATGAACGGCACGAAGGATGGTGACGATCTCTTTATCGGTGGGGAGAGGGATGGGGCCGGAAACGGAAGCGCCGTTTCTCTTTGCGGTCTCGACGATCTTCTCTGCCGCCTGGTCGATAAGGGTGTGATCGTAGGATTTGAGTCTGATGCGGATTCTTTCTTTGTTTGCCATGGTTGGGGTTTGCCTCCTGTTTTTTTGTTCTTTTTTTGTTCTGCTTGGCCGGCGGCAAGAGCTTGAACATCTTTTCGGGTGTTTCGGAAACTCCCCTTAAAAAATGCCTCATTTCGCCAGATCTACTGACATACTCCACCGAAGTTACCCGCACTGTTTCAGCGGCAATCTCCAGCTTCTTCGCATACCAAGCTCGGTTAGAATACCACATTTTTCAAGCTTTGTCAAGACTTTTTTTGCTTTTTTTAAAATATCGCCTTTTGTAATTGTAAATATTTTATGAACACGCGAAAAAACGCGATTTTTTTACCAAAATCGTCGCTTTGACAGTTTACTTTTTCAAAAAGAATGATATAATCTGTATGTGAATAATTCCAAGGAGCGACAAATTGATGAAAAAGACATACGAATTCAGCGGTACGTGCAGCAGGAGCGTCACTTTCGACGTAGACGAAAACGGTGTTCTGCACGACATTTACTTTATGGGCGGCTGCAACGGCAATCTCAAGGGGATCGCCGCGCTGTGCGAAGGCATGACGGAAGACGAAGTCATAAGTAAGCTGAAAGGCATACGCTGCGGTTTCAAATCGACCAGTTGCCCGGATCAGCTGGCGCGCGCGCTGGAAAAGGAGAAAAACGCCGAATGAACGAGGAATACAGCAGATGGCTGGTATCGCCGTTTATAGACGAGCCCGCGAGAAAAGAACTATATAATATAAAAGGTAACGAATCCGAAATCGCGGCGCGCTTCGCCTGCCCGATGGCTTTCGGCACGGCCGGGTTGCGCAGCGTGATGGGCGCCGGCATAGCCAGAATGAACGTCTGGACTGTAGCAAGGGCGACGCGCGCGCTCGCGGAGCTCATCATAAAGGCGGGCGGAAGCGAACGCGGCTGCGCAATCGCGCACGACTGCCGCAACAATTCGCGCAAGTTCGCGCTGGTAGCCGCCAACGTGCTTGCTTCGCGCGGGGTAAAAGTTTATCTTTTCGACGATCTTCGCCCGACTCCGGAGCTTTCGTTCGCGGTGCTGCACCACGGCTGCATGGCGGGCATAAACGTGACCGCTTCGCACAACACAGCGGAATACAACGGTTATAAAGTCTACTGGGAAGACGGCGCGCAGCTTCCTCCCGAACACGCCGACGCGGTCGCGCACGAGATGGCGCGCACGGAGGTGCTCGCCCCCGTCAGCGACGACATAGCGCATTTCGTGGAAAGCGGTGTTGTCGAAATAATAGGCAAAGAGACGGACGAAGCGTATCTTAACGAGGTTTTGGAGTGCAGCATAGCGCCGAAACTGCTCAAAAAATACGGCGACACGCTTTCGCTGGTATACACGCCGCTCCACGGCGCGGGCTACCGGCTGGTACCCGAAGCGCTCCGCAGAGCGGGGATAAGCAAATTCCATTCGGTGCCCGAGCAGGATATCCCGGACGGCAACTTCCCCACGGTCGCGTCCCCGAATCCCGAAAACACCGCCTGCTTTGCACGCGCGCTCGATTTCATAGCGAAAAACGGGCTTTCAACTGACGTCATAATCGCCACCGATCCCGACGGCGACCGTTTGGGCGTGGCGGTAAAGCAGCGCGACGGCAGCTTCACCGCGCTTTCGGGCAACAAGATTGGCGCACTGCTTATAGATTATATCATCAAAGCGCGCCGCAAGGCGGGAATGCTCCCGGCTAATTCGGCCGCCGTACGTTCCGCGGTATCTTCGGAACTGTTCGACGACATCTGCCGCAAAAACGGAGTTACTCCCGTGACTGTGCTTACCGGCTTTAAGTATATTGGCGAAAAGATAAAAGAATACGCCGAGACCGGCGAGCACACGTTCATTTTCGGTTACGAAGAAAGCCAGGGCTTCCTTTCGGGCGGATACGTGCGCGACAAAGACGGCGTGGCAGCTTCCCTGCTGGTCGCAGAAGCGGCGTGCTATTACAAGAGCATAGGCAAGACGCTGAACGACGCCTTGAACGACATATTCGCCGAATACGGTTACCACGACGAAAAAACGCTGAGCATAGCTATAAGCGGAACGGTCCCCATGGTCGAAATGAAGCGCCGCATGGACTGGCTCCGCAAGCGCGACATTAGTTCGTTCTGCGGCAGCCACGTCACCGTCCGCGGCGACTGCCTTGCTCAGACCGAGACTGTGAACGCCACCGGGGAGATCCGCAGTACCGGACTTCCCTCCGCAGACATGCTGTACTACCGCACCGAAAACGGGTCGACAGTCGTCATCCGTCCTTCGGGCACCGAGCCGAAAGTAAAAGCGTATATACTGGTAAAAGGAGCCGACCGTGCCGAGACCGACGCCAAGATAAGCGCCGCCGAAGCGGAGATAAACGCGCTTTTTGCCTGATATCAAATAACACAAAACAAACGGAGGATTTTTATGAACACCGTAAAACTCGCAAACAAGAACAACGTAAAGATGGTAGCGCACAGAGGCGTCAGCGGCATTGAGCCGGAAAACACCAACGCCGCGTTCATCGCAGCCGGAAACAGAAGCTATTTCGGCGTGGAGACCGACGTTCGCCGCACCGCCGACGGGCAGTTCATCCTGCTTCACGACGACCACACCGAGCGCATGGGCATAGATAAGCTTTACCCCGAACAGTCCACCTACGAAACGCTGCGCGCGCTCAAGCTGCGCGACAAAAACGGCGTGCGTTCCAGAGCCGACCTGCATCTGTGCTCGATGGAAGAGTATATAGATACCTGCAAGAGATACGAAAAACGCTGCGTGCTCGAACTGAAAGGCGGCTATACCGAAGAATGGCTGGGCGAAATGATAGAGCGCATCAATAAAATCGGCTGGCTCGAAAACGTGATCTTCATATCGTTCTCGCTCGAAAACCTTATAAAGCTGCGCTCGCTGCTCCCCGAACAGCCGATGCAGTATCTCACCGGCGAATTCAACGAAGGTATTTTTGACAACATGAAAAAATACCGCCTCTCGCTCGATATCTATTTCGGCGGGCTTCATGAAGAAGACGTCAAAAAGATCCACGACGCGGGGCTGGAAGTAAACGTCTGGACGGTAGACCGTCTTGAAGACGCCGAACGCATGGCGGCGTGGGGCGTTGACTACATCACTTCCAATATAATAGAATAAACCTCTTTATTGTCATTGACAAAATCCGTCGGATATGGTAAACTGTTATGAATGAAAGACACGAAAAGGCGCTTTTTATGAACAGGTTTATCATATTCGACGGAAACAGCATAATCAACCGCGCATTTTACGGCGTCCGCCCTTTGAGCACAAAGGACGGTTTCCCCACGAATGCGCTTTTCGGTTTTGTGAACATACTGCGCAAAAATCTGTCGGACGGTGTTTTCACCCATGCGGCCATCGCCTACGACCTGCCGGAAAAAACGTTCAGGCACAAAGAATGCGATTCCTACAAAGCGACACGCAAGGGAATGCCCGAAGATCTTGCCAGGCAGCTTCCGTATTCCAAAAAGATCGCCGCCGCCATGGGGCTTGCAGTAATAGAATGCCCCGGTTTTGAAGCGGACGACATACTCGGCACGCTTTCGCGCCTGGCTGAGCGCGAAAACGCCGAATGCGTGCTCGTCACCGGCGACCGCGACAGTTACCAGCTTGTAAGTCCGCTGACCACAGTCCGGCTCGCCGCCAACAACGAAACGCGCATTATGACCCCGCAAGCCATAAAAGATCTTTACGGCGTGGAGCCGCCTCAGCTCATAGACGTAAAATCCATAATGGGCGACGCT
>CACYCI010000002.1 GCA_902772845.1 uncultured Ruminococcus sp. | reverse complement strand
CATGCCCGCGTTAGTCGCCATGGTGGCGTAGTAGCCGGCAATGCCGTAGTGGCACGAATTGCGCGCCGCGACCATGCCCATGCCGTACTTTTTGGCTTTTTCTATAGCTAAGCTCATCGACTTATAGCCGATGACCTGGCCCATGCCGTCGTGGCCGTCGACGACCGCGGTGGTGGGAGTTTCGCGGATTATTTCGAAATTGGTGACGGGGTTCTGTATGCCCGCTTTTATCCTATCTATATAGATGGGCTTGAAGCGGTTGACGCCGTGGCTTTCTATGCCACGCCTGTCGGACGCGAGCAGCACGTCTGTGCAGATCTCGGCGTCGGAACGGGGAACGCCGAAACCGACGAAAGCGTCTGTGATGAACGGGACGAGTATGTCCCAGCTGCAAACTGTCTTTGCCATGTTAAATAAACTTCCTTTCGGTTTTTCTTTCGACATAATTATATACGCACGCGCGTGCAAAGTCAATACGGAGCCCGAACTTTTTTGAAAAAAAGTCTTGACAAGCCAAAAAAACAGAGATATAATAATAAACTGCACTAAATTACGCGCAAAGTTGGATTTTTTTGGGAATATTCAATCAACGGACGGTGAATATTTACAAAATATTTACATTTGCGCTTTCAAGGAGTTAAAAGCACATGGTCAAAACAACCGATTGCTATCTCGGCACGAGAATGAGAAAATCATTCTCCAAAAATCGTGAAGTCCTCGAGATGCCCAACCTCATAGAGGTCCAGAAAGATTCTTTTAAAGACTTTATGGAAAACGGCATAAGGGAAGTGCTGCGCGATTTTTCGCACATGACCGATTATTCGGGCAACCTCATAATCGATTTCGTCGATTACGATCTCAGCGCCCCTCCCAGGTACACCATAATGCAATGCAAAGAGCGCGACGTAAACTATGCCGTCCCGCTCAAAGTTAGGGTGCGCCTTATAAACAAGGTAACGGAAGAAATAAAAGAAGAGGACATGTTCATGGGGGATCTCCCCATCATGACCGACGCCGGCACGTTCATAATCAACGGCGCCGAACGCGTTATCGTTTCTCAGATCGTGCGTTCTCCCGGAGTGTATTTCGATAAGATCGAAGACAAATCCGGCAAGCACATCTATACCTCCACGGTTATTCCGTACCGCGGCGCCTGGCTGGAATACGAGACTGACACGTCGGACGTTTTCTATGTGAGAATAGATAAAAACCGCAAGCTGCCGATCACCGTGCTGCTCCGCGCTTTCGGGCTTTCCACCGACAAAGACATACTCGAGCTTTACGGCAAGGATGAAAAGATCATCAACGCCACGCTCGAAAAAGATACCATGGTCGCCGAAGCCGAAAAATACAGCGGCAGTTCCCCGCGCGACGAAGCGCTCAAAGAGATCTTCCGCAAACTCCGTCCGGGCGATCCTCCCATAGTGGATTCTGCCATAACTCTTATCAAGAATATGTTCTTCGATCCCAAGAGATATGACATTTCCGCGGTGGGCAGATACAAATTCAACAAAAAGCTGGCGCTCGCCAGACGTATAGAAGGTTATATACTTTCCGAATCCGTCGTTTCTCCGCTCACCGGCGAAGTGCTGTTCGAAAAAGGCCGCAAGCTTTCCCGTTCGGACGCAGAAGCCATAGAAAGATCCGGCGTGTGGTCTGTCAAGATCGACGTCGAAAGCGAAGACCATATCGACGAAGTCAAGGTGTTTTCCAACAAGATGGTGGACGCTTCCGCCGTCTGCGGCTTCACCAACGAACAGCTCGGGCTTGACGAAAAGGTCAGCTCCGACGTGCTTTTCGAAATAATCAACACCGTTGGTCTTTCCAACCTCGACGCGCTCAAAAAAGCGATCGCCGGGCGTATGGACGACCTCGTTCCCAAGACCATCACCGTGGAAGATGTGTACGCGTCCGTCAACTACCTCATCAATTTAAGCCACGGCGTCGGCGTGACCGACGATATCGACCATCTGGGCAACCGCCGCCTGCGTTCCGTGGGCGAACTGCTCCTGCAGCAGCTGCGCGTAGGTTTTTCCAGAATGGATAAGATAGTCAAAGAAAAAATGACTACTCAGGATATCGAAACGCTCACTCCGCAATCACTCATAAATATACGTCCAATCACTTCTGTCATAAGGGATTTCTTCGGTTCTTCGCCGCTTTCGCAGTTCATGGACCAGGCGAACCCGCTCGCCGAGCTGACTCATAAACGCCGTCTTTCGGCACTTGGCCCCGGCGGTCTTTCGCGTGACAGAGCTTCGTTCGAAGTGCGTGACGTCCACTATACCCACTACGGCCGCGTGTGCCCGATCGAGACGCCTGAAGGACCTAACATAGGCCTTATCTCCTGCCTTGCGACATACGCCCGCGTAAACCGTTTCGGCTTTATAGAAGCTCCGTACCGCATAGTCAATAACGGCGTGGTCACCAATGAGGTGCGCTATTTCACGGCGGACGAAGAAGACGAGTTCACCGTTGCCACCGCCAACGAGCCCATAGACGAAAACGGTCATTTCCTTCAGAAGAAGGTCGTCGGCCGCCGCAGAGAAGAGATCGGCGAGTTCGAACCTTCCGAGATCGACCTTATGGACGTTTCCGCCAAGATGGTCGTCTCCGTCGCCACGGCTATGATCCCCTTCCTCGAAAACGACGATAACACCCGTGCGCTCATGGGTTCCAACATGCAGAAGCAGGCGGTGCCCCTTATGGTCACCGAAGCACCGTTTGTCGCCACCGGTATGGAATACCGCGCCGCCGTCGATTCCGGCGTCGTGGTCGTCTGCCGCGAAAGCGGTACGGTCGAGACCGTCACCGCCGACAGAGTCGTCATACTCACGGATTCCGGCAAGCAGGATATTTACGACCTTATTAAATTCAAACGTTCCAACCAGGGGACCTGCGTCAACCAGCGCCCCGTGGTCAAAAAGGGCCAGCGCATAGAAAAGGGCGCCGTCGTCGCCGACGGTCCCGCTACCAACAACGGCGAGATCTCGCTGGGCAAAAACGCGCTGATCGGCTTTATGACCTGGGAAGGTTACAACTACGAAGACGCCGTACTGCTCAATGAACGTCTTGTAAGAGACGATATGTACACGTCTATCCATATAGAAGAATACTATTGCGAATCCCGCGATACCAAGCTCGGGCCCGAAGAGATCACTCGCGATATCCCCAACATCGGCGACGACGCCTTGCGCGATCTCGATGAATTCGGCGTTGTTTCCATTGGCGCGGAAGTGCATGCCGGCGATATACTCGTCGGTAAAGTCACCCCCAAGGGCGAGACCGAACTCACCAGCGAAGAGCGTTTGCTGCGCGCCATATTCGGCGAAAAAGCGCGTGAAGTGCGCGACACCTCGCTCCGCCTGCCTCACGGCGAATCCGGCATAATCGTCGACGCTCAGGTCTTCACCAGGGAAAACGACCGCGATTCGCTCCAGCCCGGCGTCATCAAGTGCGTGCGCGTTTACGTCGCACAGAAGCGCAAGATCTCCGTGGGCGATAAGATGTCCGGCCGTCACGGCAACAAGGGCGTTATTTCGCGCATACTTCCTTCCGAAGATATGCCTTTCCTTGCGGACGGCACTCCGCTCGATATCGTGCTCAACCCGTTGGGCGTTCCTTCGCGTATGAATATCGGTCAGGTGCTCGAAGTCCACTTGGGCATGGCAGCCAAAAAGCTCGGCTGGCACGTTATGACTCCTGTCTTTTCCGGCGCAAAGGAAGACGAAATAGTAGAATGCATGTGCATGGCTCACTATCACCGTCCCATCGAGCGCGGCGAGACTGTTATAGGTAAAGAACTGTTCCGCCAGGACTTTGACGAAAACGGCGAAGAAAAACTCACTCGTATAAATCCGGAATGGATAGAAGCCAATAAAGAGGAATACGAATCGCTGCGCGCCGAAAACCGCATTCGCGTAGTCGACGGCAAGACCACGCTTTACGACGGCAGAACGGGCAAACCGTTCGATAACCCCGTCACCGTGGGCTATATGTACTTCCTCAAGCTGCATCACCTGGTCGACGATAAGATCCACGCCCGTTCTACCGGTCCGTACTCGCTCGTCACGCAGCAGCCCTTGGGCGGTAAAGCCCAGTTCGGCGGCCAGCGTTTCGGCGAAATGGAAGTCTGGGCGCTGGAAGCTTACGGCGCGGCATATACCCTGCAGGAAATACTCACTGTCAAATCGGACGACGTCAAAGGCCGCGTAAAAGCGTACGAGGCCATTGTAAAAGGGCAGAACATCCCCACCCCGGGCGTGCCCGCGTCTTTCAAGGTGCTTGTCAAGGAACTCCAGTCGCTCGGTCTGGATATAAAAGTGCTTGATAAGAACAACAACGAGATCAACCTGCGCGATTATTCCGACGATAACGATTCCGATATCGACGAAAAGAAATATTCCGAAGAAGAGCTCGGCGCCAACGTTATGGATTCCATGGATTCCATGATGTATGACGACGAAGAAGGCGTAGAACACAACGGCGAAGAAGACGATGTCGACGAAGAAGCCGAACTCTACGACGATTCTGTCCGCGATTCGGATTATTCCGACGATATGGATGAATAATAGGAAAGGGGACAATAAAATGGAAAACATGGAATTCGAATCCATAAAGATAGGACTTGCATCCCCCGAAATGATCAGATCCTGGTCGTACGGCGAAGTCAAGAAGCCCGAGACCATCAACTACCGCACGCTCAAGCCCGAAAGAGACGGTCTTTTCTGCGAAAGAATTTTCGGGCCGACGAAAGAAATGGAATGCCATTGCGGTAAATATAAGAAAAACGCACGTTTCAAGGGCAAGATCTGCGAAAAGTGCGGTGTGGAGATAACCACCAACAAGGTCCGCCGCGAAAGGATGGGCCACGTCGAACTCGCCGCCCCCGTTTCGCATATCTGGTATTTCAGGGCTATCCCGTCCAAGATGGGCCTTCTGCTCGATATTTCGCCCAAGCTTTTGGAAAAAGTGCTCTATTTCGCCAGCTATATAGTGCTTGACCCCGGCCCTATCCCTTCTATAGAAAAGAAGCAGATCCTTTCCGAGACAGAATACAGGAAACTGTACGAAGCATGGGAAGACAGCTTCAAGGTCGGCATGGGCGCCGAAGCCATAGAGACTCTGCTCAAGGAGATCGATCTCGAAGAGCTTTCTGCTCAGCTCAAAAACGAGCTGCTCACCGCTCAGGGTCAGAAAAAGATCAGAATTATCAAACGTCTCGAAGTCGTGGAATCTTTCCGCCTTTCCGGCAACCGTCCCGAATGGATGATACTCCGCGCCTTCCCGGTCATACCTCCCGATATACGCCCGATGGTCCAGCTCGACGGCGGCAGATTCGCCACCAGCGATCTCAACGACCTTTACAGGCGCGTTATCAACCGCAACAACCGTCTTAAGAGACTGCTCGAACTCGAAGCTCCCGAAATAATCATACGCAACGAAAAACGTATGCTTCAGGAAGCTGTCGACGCTCTTATAGACAACGGCCGCCGCGGACGCCCCGTGACCGGCCCCAACAACCGCCCGCTCAAATCGCTTTCCGAAATGCTGCGCGGCAAGCAGGGACGTTTCAGACAGAACCTGCTG
>CACYCI010000001.1 GCA_902772845.1 uncultured Ruminococcus sp. | reverse complement strand
CTTGTCTGCTTTGCATTTTTCATTTGCGGTAAAGGCGTTTGTTGAAATGACCAAGGCGTTCGATATGACCAAATACGAATTTGCCATACGCGAGACCAAGACGCGCGATGTCATCGAAGACGTCCATTCCATGCGCAGCGAGATCGGGATCATATATCTTTCCGAATTCAACAGGCAACCCATATTGAAGCTGCTTTCTTCCGCCGGTCTTGAGTTCCACCACCTGATCTCCTGCAGGGCTTATGTTTATATATGCAAAGACCATCCTCTTGCTTCAAAGAGATCTATAACTCACGAAGAGCTGGCTCCTTATCCGTGCATTTCGTTTGAACAGGGTGATAATTCATCGTTTTATCTTTCGGAAGAGCTTTACAGTACTG
The DNA here is from genome assembly GCA_902772845.1 of uncultured Ruminococcus sp. Classification (GTDB taxonomy): domain Bacteria; phylum Bacillota; class Clostridia; order Oscillospirales; family CAG-382; genus UBA1206. Next base: position 15,455 of record CACYCI010000001.1, on the reverse strand, counting down.
CCGAATATCCCCGCACCATAAAGGTCTGCGACAGAGCTACGGTCCTTAATCTTATGGTCGGGCTTGACGCTTATACCATCTGTTCCGGTATTATTTGCGAAGAACTCAACGGCGGCGATTATATAGCGGTCCCTTACGAATCTGAAGGAGTAAACACCGAAAGCGCCATGGAAGTAGGCTATATAATCCGAAAAGATTCCGCCCTGGGACATATTGGGAAACTCTATATAGATGAGATCCAATCTTATCTGGAAAAAGAAAGCAGAAACTTGCTATTATAGCCGTTGACTATAGCTCAATATCGCTTTACGGTATTTGATTTTTTGTGCGGTATGTGATATACTGCTAAAAACGACGAAACAGCCGGAACAAAAACGCTCCGGCTTATTCTATGCGGAGTAAAAATAATGATAGAGATCAAGAATATTTCTAAAACCTTCCTTACCGCCGAAAACGAAGTGCAAGCGCTGAAAGGCATAACGCTGACAGTCAACGACGGCGAGATTTACGGCATAATCGGTATGAGCGGTGCCGGCAAAAGTACGCTGGTGCGCTGTATAAATATGCTCGAAAAACCCTCTTCCGGCACAATAGTAATAAACGGAAAAGACATGACTGCGCTAAACGAAAAAGAGCTTCGCGCCGCCAGATCAAAAATATCCATGATCTTCCAAAGCTTTAATCTGCTTATGCAGCGCAATTGCTTGAAAAACGTGTGCTTTCCGTTGGAACTGCAGGGGATGAAAAAAGCCGACGCCGTGAAAAGAGCAAAAGAACTGCTGGAACTTGTAGGTTTGCCGGATAAGGCAAAAAGCTATCCTTCACAGCTTTCCGGCGGGCAGCAGCAGCGAGTCGCAATAGCGCGGGCGCTTGCGACAGATCCTGACGTCCTGCTCTGCGACGAAGCCACCAGCGCTCTCGACCCGAAGACGACTTCAGATATACTCGACCTGATTACCGATATCAACCGCCGGCTTGGAATTACGGTCATAGTTATAACGCATCAGATGAGCGTAGTGGAACGTATCTGTTCCCGGGTGGCGATACTCGATAACGGCATTGTTGCGGAAGAAGGGAAAGTGACCGATATTTTCACCAGACCGCATTCTGACACGGCAAAGCGGCTGGTTTTCCCGGACGATCCCGGCATTGTGACCGAAGACGAAAAGGAACGGCTCGTTCGCGCCGTTTTCGACGGCAGGACGTCTGCCGACAGCCCGTTGATAGCGCAGATGGCGATATCGCAGAATATCATAGCAAATATCCGCTCTGCTTCTACAAAGACCATTTCCGGCAAGCTTTACGGAAGCATGATACTTGCTTTGCCTGACGACGACGAGATTGTTCGCCGCGCCGTGGAATACTTAAACAGTCAAAACGTAATTACGGAGGTGCTTTGATATGCCCGAAAACAACGCATGGGCCGAAGCGCTCGAAATTCTAAAAAATGATATGCCGCTCGCATTATGGGAGACGTTTTACGTCACGGTGGTTTCCACGTTTTTTGCCTTTGTTATAGGTATGCCGCTAGGAATACTGCTTGTGGCAGGCGAAAAGAACGGAGTGCTTCCGTTGCCCGCGTGGCTGATGAAGACGCTTAACGTGATCATCAACCTGCTCCGTTCGGTTCCGTTTATTATCCTTATGATAATGGTCTTTCCCGTTACGCGCCTTATCGTTGGCACCACCGTCGGCACGGTCGCGTCTATCGTGCCATTGGTCATAGCGGCATTCCCGTTCGTTGCCCGTCTTGTCGAAAGCAGCATACGCGAAACCGACAGGGGAGTGATAGAAGCCGCGCAGAGCATGGGCGCTTCACCTTTTAAAATAATAGTAAAAGTCATGGTGCCCGAATGCGTTCCTTCGCTCGTTTCCAACGCCACTATAGCAATAACCACCATTTTGGGCTATACCGCGATGAGCGGAATAATCGGCGGCGGCGGGCTTGGAAAGATAGCAATCAATTACGGCTATTACAGATATAAATATCTCGTTATGTTATTTGCCGTAGTAATACACGTGCTGCTCGTGCAGCTTTTCCAAGGGATCGGCACGCGGCTTGCGATCAAGTGCGACAAGAGGATAAAGCACTGATATGCGGTATGTCGTTATAGATACGGAAACGCCGAATTATGCCAACGACCGCATGAGTTCTATAGGTATCGCCGTCGTCGAAGATTCTCAGATCGTTTATAAATTCGGTACGCTCATAGATCCGCAGACTTATTTTTCGCAATTCAATATTCAATTGACCGGGATAAGCGCGGATTCCGTTTGCGGTATGCCGACATTCCGCGATATCTGGCATATCCTGCGGCCTGTATTCGAAAGCGGAATAATAGTCGCTCACAACGCCGTATTTGATCTCGGCGTGCTTTCCAAATGTCTGAAGGCGTATAATATAGAATGGCGTGCGTCTGTGAAATATATTTGCACGGTGCGACTATCGCGCAGCGTTTTTCCTTGGCTCCCGGATCATAAGCTAAACACGCTTTGCTCACATTTGGGTATCGAGCTGGATCATCACCGCGCCGAAAGCGACAGTCTTGCCTGCGCAGAGTTACTTATTAAATGCATCGGATCCGGAGCAGACGTGAACAGCTTTATACGCACATATCATCTTGTGAAATAAGAAAAGAGGTTTTTTAAATGGTCCGCGTTGTCGCCGCGCTTATCTGGCGCGGAGATGAATTCTTTATCTGTCGCCGTCCCGCCGGCAAGGCACGCGCCCTGCTTTGGGAATTCGCGGGAGGTAAAGTCGAACCCGGCGAAACGCCCGAGCAGACTCTTGTGCGTGAATGCATGGAAGAACTCGGCGCAAAAGTTTCGGTAAAAGAGCAGTTCGCGCAGGTTATACACGAATATCCGGATGTCACTATAGAGCTTACGCTCTTCGACGCTGTATTCGACGGGTGCGAGCCGCAAATGCATGAACACAGCGGTTTTGCATGGATAACAGCTTCTGAAATAGGCAATTATGAATTTTGCCCTGCCGATCTTGAGATCCTCGATGCGATAGCAAAAAAAGATTCGCTTTTCCGCGCTCAGTGCGAAACGCTCGGGACGTTGCTTTCGGCAGGGGCGATAAGCGCCGCCCAATATAAGACGAGTCTTTGCACGCTGGCGTGTAAAATGGGTATGAGCGGCAGGGTTACGCGAGATGAATTGTCAAGTGAAGTGCAACAGATTTTGAATTGAATCATCAAACAAATCCACTGGTTTGTGGAAATTAAGAACTTTTTTAGGCCCGGCGTTGATCAACGCCAGGTTTTTTTGTGTAACGAAAACCACGCGATAGTCGCGTGGTTGAAAATATGCCCGAAAATGAAATACCACCCGCTAGGCGGGTGGATTCTTATTTCATCCGTTTATTCCATAACGTTCGCACATCCACGCGTTGCGTTTTTCCAGCCAGTCGCGTAAATACGCTATCTCGGCGTCGTAAGTGCCGTTTTCCGGGATTTTTTCCAGGACGCTGTATACTTCGCTTGTTGACCAAAGAGTGTAATTCCTGTCTATATCAGCCCGGTACGTATCGAGCATAGAATCTATCAGATTTTTGCCGATCTCGTTGTCTTTGTATACGTTTATCAAAAGCGGCTGAAGTTCTTTATACCGTTCTTTGACCATTTCATATATCTTTTCGCATCTGAAAAGTCTGCCGTTCCATATCCCGTAACAGTAATCGCCCTGCCAGGAAAGCCCTGTCGTATTAACGTTATTGTAACTTGTATAGTACGAAGAAGAGCAGTTGCCGGATGAAAGGTCAAAATCCCATACCGGGCCTTCATACAGTAAACCGTCTTTGATATAAAAACGCGTCGAGCTTGTGGCATAGTCGACCTGTTTGAAAAACTCCTGCACTATGAATGCGTCAACGAACGATCCTACGTCTATATACTTGCAGATCTCATCGTAGTCGGAAGAGGCGATGGCTTTTTCCGCGTTTGTAAAAAATTCATCGAGATAAGCGCGTTGTTCTGCGGTCGGATATTCCGGATCGTTGAAACCGAGTATTATATTGTAACGCGGCGTAACGAACCATTCCGGGTTCGAATACTGCGGCCACGGTTCGTATTCAAATAGGAACTCGTTGTTTTCAACGTCCAGATCCACTCTCGACCCGCCGGTGCCTATTGATTCGCAAAGCTGATAAAGCCCGCGGTATTCGCCGTTCAGATACAGCTCTACGAAGACGGAATTCTGTACGTAATCCATGCCTATCTCCTGTGCTAGCGTGTAAGCCAGAGCATTGCGCAGCTGAGTTTTATCGTACATATTTGCGAGCAGATACCATTTTTTGGAATTACCAAGCCCGAATACGTTTTGTTTTGTTTCGAATTTGATATTGTACGGCTGTTTTGCGCCGCTTGAGGTGGAATTACCGCGTATCTTAACCTGACCGTTCGAGTCGTCGATCAGCCGGTACCTGCCGGTGGGGTCGTATGCTACTATCCTGCAACTGTGGTATGCGGATCTGTGAACGCGATCGCCGTTTTCCGTCTCGATAAAGATCTTGCCTATGTCGGACTTTGCGATCTCGGAATTTTCGGAATTGCCGAATGCTCTTATTTCCGAACACCATATATGGTCTGGCGACGTTAAGTCTATGCGGATATATCTTGCTCTTGCGCCGTTCAGTTCAAGCGCGAACAGCGAATATTTCCAGCCGCCGTTGTCTGTGACTGCGGCGTTGCCCAGAGAAGGAGATATGGTACCGCGCTCGGTAAATTTTGAATTGTCTGTCGAGGTGTAAACGGTCATTTTGATTTTATCGGGGTCCGATATCCCCCATTGCCCGCCGTGTATATCGGCGTCGATCTTGTCGATATTGCAGATATTTTCAAGGTCTATTACAATGGTGATCTTTTCAACGCTATATCCGCCTATCAGTTCGGAAGCCCCGTTTGATGCTGTACCTCCGTCAGTGAGCTTGTAACGCGGGCTTTTGCCTTCGGCGTCGTTGAAATCGCCGAAGCTGTCTGTACGGTATGCTGCGGCGGAGACGGTGTATTTCTTTCCGGCGGCTATGTTGTAATAGATCCGCGGTAGTTCGGGCGGATCCTCCGAAGCTTCTTCTGAACTTTCTTCTGCCTGAGAAGAGGCGTCTTCAGAAAGCTCAGCTCCCGAACTTGCGGCAGATGCAGAGTCGGCGCTTTCTGCTTCGAGCGCGGGCGATCCTGAGCAGGAACACACAATAACGGAAATCAGCATACAGAAAAGTATCAGGATAGTTATTTTTCTTTTCAAAACGTTTACCTCTTAAAAATCGGGAAATGAGCGCGGCGCCGCGTTCATTTATTATTGACAAAACGTAACTGTTGTGATAATCTTATTCATAGGTGATGAACATGATACTCAAAAATGTACAGGCGGTAACTCCGTACGGAATAATCGAAACCGATATAACCGTAAAAAACGGCAAGATCGCCGAAATATTCCGTACTCGCCACGAAGGCAAGGAATGCAGCGGGATGTATGCTTTCCCGGGGTTTATCGACACGCATATCCACGGCGGGTTCGGCACAGAGTTTTCTGCTGAAAACGAACGTTTTGACGGCGGACTAATAGGAGAAGCGCATTTCGGCGTTACCGGCGTTTGCTGCACGGTGCGCTGCCTACCGGTAAACGAAACGCTTGCAGCAATAAAGAACATCGTAAGGGAACATAAGCGCAGACCAAGCGGAGCCCATATTGAAGGGATACATCTTGAAGGGCCGTTCGTTTCGCCGGATTATTCCGGCAGCATGAATGTAAAGGATATGATCGAGCCGGATCCCGCTGTGCTCGATGAGTTTTACAAGGCGTCGGAAGGGCTTTTGAAGATCATCACTGTGGCGCCGGAGCTCAAAGGCGCAGACGCGCTTATATTGCGGGCTTCGGAGTTGGGTATAAAGGTATCGGTCGGACATACGGGGGCAGATAAAAACCAGGCGCTCCATGCGTATTTGCTCGGTGCGAAACGTTTCACACATACATTCAACGCTTGCGCTCAATTCCATCACCGCAGTCCGAACGCAGTCGGCTTTGCGCTGTCTAAGCCCGATATCACCTGCGAAGCGATTTGCGATTTTGTGCATCTTGACCCGGTGACGGTAAATATGATCTTCGCCGCGAAAGGCGCGGACAGAGTATGTATGATAAGCGATTCCGGCGTGTTTGCGGGAATGGGAGACGGCGATTTTATTGTCGCAGGACAGACTCGCCATGTCAAAAACGGCATTTGCACGCTTGATAACGGCAGGATCGCAGGCAGCTGCTTTACTTTATATCATGGCGTCAGGAATCTGCTCAAAGCCGGTTATGACCCTCTGACTGTATGGAAAGCGGCGTGCAAGAATCCCGCTGAGGCGTTGGGGATATCTGCAAAATCCGGCATTCTCGCGGAAGGAAGAGCGGCTGACATTTGCGTTTTGGACAGGAATTTCAACGTGGCGCTCACCATGGTCGGAGGAGACGTGTATGAAGAATATGTGTACTGATCTTCTCGGCGTCGATATCGGCGGGACGAACATAAAGATCGGCGTTATAGACGGTTCATATAACGTAAAAGATTTTATAAAATTCAAGACCGAAAAAGACGACGTCGACGCAATGCTCAGCTCGATATGCGACGTTATCTGCGACCTTAAAGACAAATACGGTTTCAGCGAAGTCGGTGTGGGCTCTCCCGGAAGGATAGAGGACAACCGCACCGTGATAGAGGCGGGGAATATCAGCTACGACAACACTCCGTGTGCAGATATAATAGAGCGAAAGACCGGACTGACCGTGTATTTGGACAACGACGCGAACTGTGCACTTTACGGTGAAAAATTCGCAGGCGCCGGCAAAGACGTTTCGGATATGCTTGTCCTTACCATAGGTACGGGCGTTGGCGGCGGCATAATGATCGGCAGAAAATGCTACCGCGGTCATAACGGAAGAGCAGGGGAGCTCGGACATTTCATTATGGATATCAACGGTGAGCCGTGTTCGTGCGGTCTGCGCGGATGTTTCGAGCAATATGCATCCGTTACCGCGTTCATGAAAGCGGCGCGCAAAGCCGCGGCAGAGCATAAAGAAAGCATACTGTACGAAATCGTTGGCGGAGATCTGTCGAAGATCGGCGGCAGAACGCCTTTTTACGCTATGTATCAGGGGTGCTGTGTTTCACAAAAAGTCATAGAAGAATATATCTGTCACCTTTCAGACGGCATCAACAGTCTTGCCAAGATGTTCCAACCGGAGATAATCGTGCTTACCGGAGGAATAATCAACGAAGGACAGATCATTGCAGATATGTTGGCGCCTCATCTTATGCCTTTTGCAAATTGCGTGCTTTCTCCGCTCAGCGGCAACGCCGGGCTGATAGGCGCCGCGCTTATAAAACGCGAACGCGAAACAGCCGCTCAAAACGTTTTACCTTTTGCAAATGAATAGATAGTCTTTGACCTGAACGGCTTTTCCGGAGTGAACAGACACTGCGGAAACAGCGGTTCGTTCGGAGTGTCGGGGAAGTATTGTGTTTCCAAACAGAATGCTTCTCTTTTTTCTTTAGGCTCGTGCATGAAGTTTCCTGAATAGAACTGTACCCCCGGAGCAGTGGTGGTCACGGAAAGTGTTATGTCGTTGGCGGGCATATATACGGACGCCGCGTGGCGCAATCCGCTTCCGTTTATGACGAAATTATGGTCGTAGCCGCCCGCATAACGGATCTGCTCGTCATCGGAATCGATCCAGTCACCGATAAATCTGGGATATCTGAAATCGAACGGCGTGCCGATCACGGAACGCAATTCGCCGTTGGGGATCAGCGATCCGTTTATGGGAGTAAATGTATCTGCATCTATAACGGCAACGCAGTCGTTGATGTTTCCGTTATGGGCGAAATACGTATGGTTGGTCAGATTGATATATGTGTTTTCGGTACATTCGGCGAGGTATTGTATCATAAGCGAAGACCCGACGACCGAGTATTTGATCTTAACTTTTACGTCGCCCGGAAAACGCGAATGAGTGTCGTCCAGCGTGAGCAGCGCGGTGGAATGAGAAGCTTCCACTTTGAAAAGCTTATGAGCGTATGTAGAGTCGCCGCCGTGAAGACAGTTTTCGCCATCGTTTTTATCGAGCTCGTATTCGTTGCCGCCGAGCGAAAATGAGGCTCCTCCTATGCGGTTCGCATATCGGCCGATCACAGCGCCTAAATACATATCGTCGGAAAGATACTCGGCTTCGTCAGTGTAGCCGACCACAAGTTCATTTTCACAGAAAGCAGACCGTATGCTTGTTATCCTCCCGCCGTGATCGCTGAATTCGACAGAAAGGTATTCGTCTTCTATGCGGTATATCATTTTTCTTCTCCTTTGCAAAGTCCCTTTTCGTGCAAGAAACACATTCCGCACTTCGGCGTACGGGCGGAGCATATCTCGCGTCCGAATACTACCAAACGGTGACAGAACGCCGATTGCTTTTCGCGCGGGATCAGCGGATCGAGCTCGAATTCCACTTTTTTAGGGTCTGTTGAATGGGCAAGACCCAGCCGGTTTGAAATTCTTATGCAGTGTGTGTCAGCCACTATTCCGCCCAACCCGAAAACGTCGCCTCTTATAAGATTTGCTACCTTTCTGCCGACTCCTCCGAGCGATAGCAGGGAATCCATATCCGAAGGGACATTCCCGCCGAAACGTTCGACGAGTGCGGCGCAGCACGCTCTTATGGACCTGGCCTTGGAATTGTATAATCCTACGGAATAAATATACTTTTCAAGCTCTCCCGGTTCGGAAACAGCGACAGAACGCGCGTCGGGGAACCGTGCAAACAGGGCGGGCGATATTTCGTTTATACGTTTGTCGGTGCATTGCGCGGAAAGTATGGCCATTATAAGAAGTCTGAACGGATCTTCACCGGCTTCGAGTCCGCATTTTTCGTTTGGATAATGTTCGGCAAGAGCTTGCTCTATTTTAAGTGCGTCATTCATCGAAAATGTAATTGACGTCGCCAGAAAGCAAAGCCAAAACTCCTTTATAAATATTCTCGGCGCGCTCCTCGTAATTGTTGCGCAGCGTTTCGGCGTAGTATTTTTCGGTAAGGAACACGTTCAAGTCCAAAAGCCGGCGCTTGCTGTCTTCTATGACACAGTTCAGTATGAATCCGCCTTCGGTCTCTGTGACGCTTGACCTTATTCTGCTGCCGCTTTTGTAAAACGCAAGCAGACGTAAAGCGGAACGCAGCGCTTTTTCACGCACGGTTGTGAAAAGACGCATTTCCACGTTGCCGACCGCTTCTTCGCCGAGACGCGATATTTTATACAAGCTGCCCTTTTCGCCGTCGATCTCTTCGATCTGACCGCTTTCGACAAGTTCGCCGAAACAAATTGAAAAATCAAAGTAGTTGACAAATCCGTCCTGTATCACGATATCGTTAATCGTGGAAAACTCAAGCGGTTCTTTTATGTTCTTTAGCAAGAAGAGTATAAAAACTTTTATGTCATACTTTTCCGTAAGCTGTATATCCATTTCATTCACTCCAATATCATTTCATATATCATTTCATATATCCCCAATCGACATTATATAGCATCTTTATTAAAAAAACAAGTACAATTTTTATGTTGCTTTTTTTATAACTGTAGTATATAATGTAACCTATATAAAGGAGCGTTTCTATGGGTCTTAAATCAACGGGAGGCATAATACTTCCCAAAACAAAAAATCCTTCAAAGGATGATATAATACTATATGACTGCCCCGCGCGCGTCGGGCTGCCTTTGACCGCCGGAAGCGTACCTACTGTCAGTCAGGGCGAATACGTCTGCCGTTTTCAGAAAATTGCCGAAAACGAAGACGGATTCGTTACGTCGGCTTCCATCCCGGGCAGAATCACGGAATGCGGCGATGGTTTTATAGTGATCGAAAACGATATGTCTCAGAAGACCGCCGAAAGCGATCCGGAAAAGCCCGGGACGATCGACGATATCACTTATGAATCACTTCTCGGATATTGCCGCCGTTACGGTTTGTCGGGCGCATATTCGGGCGAGCCGCTCTATAAAAAGATAAGCGAAGCTTACGGAAATTGTTCGCGTATAATAATCAACTGCATGGAATCAGACCCTTACAGCGGGCACGTCAGGGCGCTCGTTGCCGCCAATGCCAAGGAGATAGTGTTCGGCGCAAAAATACTTATGTTCGGTATGGGCGTGAAAAAATGTGTGTTCGCCCTTGGCGCTTCGTACGGGCAGGCAATTTCCGCTATCAAAGACAGCATAAACGGTACCGACGGAATGGTGATAGCGTCCATAAAAGAAAAATACCCTGTCGGCAACGAGTATCTGCTGCTGAATGCGATCTACGGCAAGGAACTTTCACGTTCCAAAAGTACGGCTCGCATGGGGTATCCGGTGTTTTCCGCCGAGACGGTTTTTGATCTGTTTGAGTCGCTTCGTACCGGAACGCCTTCTGTTTACAAGGTGCTGACGCTTGCCGGCAAAGGCTTTGCAAAGACGTACGCGGTGCGTGTGCCGTCGGGCTGTTCTGTGGCGGATATTGCCGATTTTATAGGCACTTCCGAAAAATTCAACGCATCGTTTGCGCTTGGCGGACCGCTGAACCCGCTTGCCGTTGACCGCGATTCTTTTATACTGCCTAACACAAATATGCTTTTGGCGTATAAAGAAAAAAACACGTCAGACGGGACGTGTATCCGCTGCGCAAGGTGCGCTTCGTTTTGCCCTATGGATCTCGTTCCGTTCATTTTCCACGAAAATTACAATGCCGACGAAAGCGAGCGAAGCGTAAAAGCCGGCCTTTATAACTGCATAGAATGCGGTATTTGTTCTTATATCTGCGTCGGACGCGTTGATCTTTTAGCCGAGATCAGGGCGCAGAAAGCCAAACTGAACGCGCCGGACGAACCGCAACCCGAACAGTCTGTTCCGGAAGATGCTGCGCTGCACGGTGAAACGCAGGAAGCAGAAGAAGCCGAAGAGAAAACAATAGATCACGAATCTACCGCGGAAGAAATACTCGACGCCGTTGCCGACGATATTTTGACGTCATATAATGAAAACGCAGAGGGCGAAGTTTTTCAGGCGATTGCTGAAAATCCGGAAGATGATTCTGATGAAGATCGCACAAGCCGCGGGCCGGAACCGGATCCGGGATCAGATACGGAAGCAATTTCAGACGCTGACACATTAAGCGCAGATGACTTTGCCGAAGGCGGCGAGGACGCGGAAAACGTAAAGACGGAAAACGAAAAGGATGAAGAAAGCGAGGCTGAGAAACGGAATGACATTGAATAGGACTCCGCTGCAGCTGAAGCATCGCGATTCTATAAATACCGTTATGATAAACGTTCTCATAGCGGCTATACCGGCATTGTGTTGGAGCGTGTACGTTTTCGGGCCCAGGAGTTTGTCGATCTGCCTCGTTTCTGTCATCAGCGCCGCGTTATGCCAGATCATAGGCGATATACTGCTGTTCCGCCGCCTGAGAGCCGATATTTCAAGCGCGGTGACCGGCGTGCTTGTCGGAATGGCTATGCCGGTGAGCGCGCCGTTATGGCTGCCCGCGATCGCTTCGGCCTTTGCGATCGTTGCGGCAAAAGTGCTTTCCGGAGGGACGGGAGCCAATATTTTCAATCCCGCGGCGATGGGCGTGTGTTTTTCGTATCTGGCTTTCACGGAACATATGACCGCTTTTACAAAACCTTTCGCAACACTGTCGCCGTTTTATATCGAACTTCCGGAAGAAATGCTGGACGCGGCGCGTACCGTGACTTCGGTGGATAATATGCGCTCCGGAATAGTTGATCCCACATGCATTTCGGAAGAACTTTACGGGCTGGTCCCCGGAAGCATAGGAACGGTTTCCGCATTGATGCTGGTCATCGGACTGGTGTATCTGCTGCTTACGCGCACGGTGCATTTTAATTCCACGCTGACGTTTTTGCTTGTGTATATGCTTCTGTCGGTCACGCTGTGTTACGCGGACTATGAGCCGACTCAGTTTATGGAACTGCAGCTCGTTTCCGGGAACCTCGCATTCGTTTTCGTATTTATGCTCAACGACTATATCACAACGCCGACCACAAGCATGGGGCGGCTGATATTTGCGGTCATCGCCGCGGCGCTGATATACGCCGTGCGCGCGTTCGGTATGGTCGATTACTCCGAATATTTCGCAGTCCTGCTGCTCAACGTGCTCGCCCCGGTCATAGAAAAACGCACGTATCCTACAGTATTCGGTTCACATGTGAGGAAAGCGCTATGATACTTATACTTTCTGCCGTTACGGGCGTTATCGCTTTTGCGGGTGAATTTGTATTCACGCGCACCCTCAAGCAGGGCGGTACCGAAAGCGCCGTGGGTGTTCCATATATAAAAGCGGTGCTTTACCCGTTTCTTGCGGTATCGGCATCGCTTTGGGGGAGTATGTATTTCGGCCGTGACGGCGAAATCGTGTTACAATTGCTTGTTTGCGCCGGCGTGCTGCTCGTTTTGTTTTTGCTGGAGCTTTTTGTACTAAAAAATCGCGTTTCGGCTTTTGCAGTTGCTGCGTTCCTGCTTCAGTCGGTTGCGGCTGTATTCGTTTCGTTTTATTTGGGCGAGAAATCGGATATCCTTAAATACGCGGTCGCTTATGCGTCTGCCGCGCTACTGCCGGTGATAGCAAATACCGCCGTTTACGCGCTTAAAACAAAAGTACGCGAAAGCAAATGCGGTTTATTCATATATATCGTCGCCAATCTTCTGGCTCCGGTTGCCGCTTGTATCGCTTTCATGAGCGTAATGAGCGAAGTATTCCTCAACGTGCCGGCTCTGTGACGATCTTGTCGCCGTAGAAATAAAAACTGACAGTTCCGTCCATATCCGTGCGCAGGATCTTTATCCCGAGCGATATAAGCGTGTTGGTGACGCGGCTGTGCGGATGGCCGTAATCGTTGTCTTTCCCGCAGGAGATCACTGCGTATTCGGGCGCTACCATGCGCAAGAACGAGCGTGTGCTCGAGTATGTGGATCCGTGGTGGCCTATTTTTATAACGTCAGATCTCAGCTCGCTTGCGGTGTAGTTGCGCATGAGCCATTCCTCTGTGGGCTCGCCGGCGTCGGCCATGAATAACATGGAATTTTTGCCGTACGTCATGCGCATCACGATGCTCGATTCGTTAAGGTCTTCGGCGAGAACTTTTGGCGAAAGTACCCTGAATTCGGCGCCCGAAACTTCAAAGCAAAGTCCCGCTTTTCCTTCGATGACGTTTATATCAGTCTGTTTTTCAAGCTCATCGAGCAGCTCTTTGTATGAATACGACGCGCCGATCATATCGATCATAATAACGTTTTTTGTCTTGAATTCGCGCAGAATTCTTGCGGCGTTGCCGATATGGTCGCCGTGCGGGTGCGTCAGGACCATATATTCTATTTCGTCAACTCCGTAACGTATAAGCAGGTTTTTTATAGTGTTATCCGGGAAATATAATCCGGTGTCTATAAGTATGTTTTTCCCGCCGGGCGCGGTTATAAGAATGCTGTCGCCCTGACCCACGTCGAGCGCTCTCACTGTGAGTACGCCGCCGGCGTCCGTGCGTTCATCCGGCTTTTTTTCGGGGTCGGAGCGCAGGAATAAAAAATACACCGTCAGCGCGACCGCTGTCAGCAGAAGGATACAAACTGCGGCAATAACGCAGCGCTTTATGATCTTTCTTTTGTTTTGCGCGTTCGAAATCACAATCATCATCACCGACAGTAATTATATCATATGTTTTTGCAAAAAGGAATACCAATGGCGAAAAAACAGCAATTTCACGGCGTAAAAATAGAAAATATGACAAATCTCGGCGCCGGAGTGGCAAAACTCCCCGACGGGCGCGTGGCGTTCGTAAAAAACGGCGTCACCGGCGACGTGGCGGATATAGAGATAATAAAAGAGAGCGCTGCGTACAGCGTGGCGACTGTTTCAGCGTTGATACGCGGATCCGGATACAGGCGCGCTGACGGCTGCGCATCGTATAAACGTTGCGGCGGTTGCGTTTTCCGCCATATAGATTACGAACTTGAAAAGCAGATCAAGCGCGATCACGTTATCAACGCTTTCAAAAAGATCGCCGCCATAGATATATCGCCCGAGCCGGTCGTGACTTTCAGCAGTGACAGATATCGCAACAACGTGCGTTTTCCGCTCGGCAAAGACGAAAACGGTAAGCTAATCGCCGGATTTTATTCCGAATCCAGCCATCGGCTCGTTCCTGTTGAAAAGTGTTTTACGCATAAAGAATGCTTCGACGGCGTGCTTAACTGCGCGCTGGGTGCGCTCGATTCATTCGGCCTTTCGGTATATGACGAGGTCTCCGGCGAAGGCGAGCTCAGATACCTTTGCCTGCGTTGCAACAGGGAAGGCGAAGTTTCGGTCTGTATCGTGGTCAACGCAGAAGGCGTGTCGCAAAAGCTGAGATCCGCCGCGGAACGCATAGCGCAGATCGAAAACGTATGCGGCGTGTACGTTAATTTCAACTCCAAAAAGACAAACGTCATATTCGGCGAAAAGACTGTTGCCGTATGTGAAAAGAGACCGCTTTACGAGACTATATGCGGCAGGCGGTTTATGATCTCTCCGCGCTCGTTTTTCCAGGTCAATACAGAAACAGCTGAAATGCTCTATAACAAAGCGGCGGAGTATTCCGGTTGCGGTGAAAACGACGTGTTCGTGGACCTTTACTGCGGTACCGGGACAATAGGTATTTGCGTTTCACCGCGCGAATGTGCGCTATACGGGTGCGATATCGTTCCGGAAGCGGTAGAAAACGCGCGTACCAACGCGCTTGCCGACGGCAGAAAACGTTTCAGGTACGACTGCGCGGACGCTTCCGAAGGATTAGCCGCCTGTGTGCGCGAATTCGGAAGGATAGACGCCCTGATCGTCGATCCTCCGCGAAAAGGGCTTTCGCCGCAGACCGTGAACGCGATATGCGAAAGCGGCATAGAAAAATTTGTATATATTTCGTGCAATCCGGATACGCTCGCCCGCGACGTCAAGGGTCTTATGCGCGCCGGATATCACGTCGAACGTTCCGCCCTGTTCGATCTTTTCCCGCGAACCGCGCATGTGGAGACGGTAGTATTAATGGCAAAGAAATATACACATCTGAATTTGCGGAGGTAATAATAAATGATTTGCTTTTTGACAAGCAGAATGGATGTACCTGATACGAGGGAGTTAAATTCATCCAATCATTTTATTGATGAACTGTGGCTGCACTTTCCAACTTCTTGCCTGGCATTGTATATTTGCTCTGATCCTGACGGCTGGGATAAAACAGATAATTACGCTTCCCTCACGAGGAAAATGTTCGAAGATGCTGGATTCGCTTTTGAACAGTTCCAAACCTTGGACAGCAGAAATGAGGGGTTCGCCGCAAAACTTGTACGGGAATCGAATCTTTTGATCCTATCCGGCGGCCATGTACCGACACAAAAT